>JAGLSM010000360.1 GCA_023135745.1 Spirochaetota bacterium
GCTCAGTTTTTTTATTTCGCCCGGAGAAAGCAGCATTATAACTTGAGAAATATTTTTACCTTTTAATATAGGAGCCGGTAGAAGACTGACTTTAATATTTTTTAAATTCACATGCCCTGTATTTGATATTGATACAAAGAGTTTTCCTGCTGTATTATCTGCTTTAAATTGAAAATTCGGACTTACCGACAAACGAAATGGATACATTCCAATTCTTCTGCGCATTTCACTTATACTTGAAGCACCGACAATTCCCCATTCACTACCATCATTCTTTCCTGTACGTCCCCAGATTGCCCTTCCTGCATCATGCCAGAAAAGCCCTCTGGCCGGTCCTCCGGAGAGAAAGTGACTGAATCCCCGTAAATTCCTGTAATGAAGTTCAGCTATTGGAGCTCTAATTGAACTTGGATTTAATTTCCAGTCTACGCAGTTCCCCATTAAAATATTTGAGTCTTTTGCCCTGATATATTTTTTCCACTGCCCTTCCATTCCCTGGAACTGAAGCTCAGAAGCTTCGTATAACATTGCAGCATCCAAAAAACACCCCGCATCAAGCATCATATAAGGATCCTGTCCATGTTGACGGCCATGTTCCCAACCCAGAGTAAAACACCAAATCTTCTTTTTGATTCGCGCAATACGTTTAACCATGTTTATAACTGTGGCTACCCAATGCGCCCTCCACCATCTCCACTTAAAGATTATAGCCCTGTTTTTATAAACTAGAATCTGTCTCGCAAACCACCTCATTCTTTTTTTCTTTGTAAAATTACTCCAGTCTGAAGGAACAAAGATATTCATCTCATCAACAACATGATCCACAAGCTCATATCCGTCTGAATGCCCTGTTCTGATAAAATCAAAACCTATATGATCTACGTATTTTTCTTTGTTCATAAGTTCAGCAAAACGGACAAGATCCGCGAAACGTTTTTTGCTGCCAAGTGATGTATGTCTTGAAATATAAAGCAGATCAGTTTTTGAATTGTATCCGATAGAAGGCATATAACCGGCCTTCATCATACCTCCATGCGGTGTATAATAAGAAATAATGTATGCTCCGAATTTCAAACCGTGTTTTGAAGATTCCTTTGAAAGCAGTTTGACATTAGCAAGAGTATTCCTGCTATGCGGATTTTTAGGGGAAATTCCCCTGTCAGTACCGGCAGACTGACTCCCAAGTATCCAGAATGCATCCACATCCAGAAGAGATGACCACTTAAAAAAATTCCTATAACTTCCCCAACCGCTGAATGGAGATCTGACCCTTTGCCGTTTCATGGGAATTGCAGACTCAAGAGTCATTACCGCGAAACCTTTTTTAATTTTATCAAGTTTTCTTGCTTTTAAAACTACAGGTACAGAAATATATCCTGCTGATTTTAATCCTGAATGAAAAACACGTGCCTCATATGTGCCTGTATCCGGTCCGTATCCGGGATTCAGGAAAGCTGTCAACAGCTTTCCTCTGGTTAAAAATGGAGACAAATATCTACCTGAAGCGTTCTTAATCCTCTTACCGTCTTTGTATAAAACAGCATAAAGCCCCTTACCTATATATGAAGTTGAAGGAAACGCGATAAGCTTAATTATGTGAAACCTGTAGTAGGATTTCCTGTCAGCTATAACGGTTAATTCAGAAGACTGAATGTAACGGGTGTTCTTTCTAAATCTAACAGCCTTTTCAATAATTGACTGATAATGTTCTCTTAAAACCTTGTAATCTTTGAAAGATAAAGCCGCTCTATAAGGATGAATTGATTTATAGGCCGTTTCATCATTTTCAAGTAAATTATTTTTTTTTAAATGTGGAAAAAATACAGGATGAAGCGGAAACAGCGAATTTGTGTGTTTCTTTATAATTTTATACCTGTTTTTAAGCTTTAAAGTTTTAAGTCCAAGTAAATATAATCCTGTAAATAGACAAATCAGGATGAATACTGTAGGCTGAACTAATGAATTAAATATATTTTTCATGTGTTTTTATTCAAAAAGAGCCTTTGCCTTTTCAAGATCACCGGTAAAATCTATTTCGGTCCAAGGTAATCCATCAACCAGCTCATATCCTATTTCGGCCTTTTTCATTGTATCATTGAGAGCCGTTTCATACTCCAGCATTTCCTCACCATTATCAATATAATCCTTCATGATGCTCCTGAAAATATTGCCGGTTGCAGTGGAACACTTAAAAAAACCAACACCTTCCCCCTGGATTGGATAATCTTCAGTTAGAGTTCTGTTAATCTCAAGCACTCTGCCGTTTTTAGCACCAAGCTTCATTTCTTCATCATCATTATTGAATCCTGTATCAAGCAGCAGACAATCCCGCTTATCCGAAGATACAAGTTTCTTAAAAAGCTCAACAGGAAACGCTACATCCGCGTCCATTAAAATAAAAGGATTATCAAAGTG
>JAGLSM010000361.1 GCA_023135745.1 Spirochaetota bacterium
ATCCCTTCCCTCGAAGGGAAGGGTACTGTTGAAAATTAATTTCGAGCATTTCTTTATCTATAGGGGCTAAGGGGAATAGGTAAATCTACCTATATCTAAAGACTGCATCACCCCATTAATAATGCAAGTACAGCTTTTTGAGCATGGAGTCTGTTTTCGGACTGATCAAATACAACAGAATGACTTCCGTCAATAACATCAGCACTGATCTCTTCTCCACGATGAGCCGGCAGACAGTGCATAACAATAACATCATCCTTGGCATTTGCAAGCAAAGATTCATTAACGCAGTAGTTTTTAAAAATTTCAGTTCTTTTTTCTTTTTCGGACTCCTGCCCCATACTTGTCCATACATCAGTGTATATAACATCAGCATCCTTTACAGCAGCCGTATAATCACTGGTAATCTCAAGTTTTGCACCGGAAACATCAGCCTTGTCAGCAACAGAATCGAGGAGTTTTCTATCCAGCATATATCCTTCAGGAGAAACAGATACAAAATTCATTCCGGCATGGGCACAAGCAAAGGCCAGCGATACAGCAACATTATTACCGTCTCCCACATAAACAAGCTTCTTTCCCTTTAAACTTCCTTTATGCTCTTGAATTGTAAGAACATCAGCAAGAGCCTGGCATGGATGAGAAAAATCTGAAAGGCCGTTAATAACAGGAATAGACGCGGATTTCCCCATCTTTATAACATTATCGTGAGCGTATGTCCTTAACATAATTCCATCTGTCCATCTCTCAAGATTTTTGGCTACATCGCTTACCGACTCTCTCTCTCCAAGTTTAAAATTTGTCTGCGACAGGGATATTGAGGCACCGCCCAGGTGAAGCATCGCAACTTCAAAAGTAACTCTGGTCCTTAAAGATGCTTTTTCAAAAATCATTGCCAGAGTTTTGCCTTTTAAAATTGGTTTATTTGATCTTTTTTTCTTCCACTCTGCTTTTAATTTTTTTGCTGTTTCCAGAATAAGGTGAAATTCATCAGTTGTTATCCTGTCAAGACTAATAAGGTCTTTGTTGTTTAATCTTTTCATCGTGAACCCCGGTTTTGATTATTTTTTATACCCAAAATAGTTTTATTACAAATTTTTACAAATGACGGTTATATGATTTTGTATTAGATATGAAACTCGGTACCTATCCCGCCGGTTGTAAACACTTCCAGGAGCAGGGAATGCTCTAGTGTTCCATTGATTATATGAACTTTTTTGACTCCGGCATCTATACTGCCAATAATAGAGTTGACCTTTGGAAGCATTCCGCCGCTTATAATACCATCTTTCATCAGCTTAATCGATTCATCTTTTGAAATGGATGAAATAAGATCCTTCTTATTTTCAAAATCCCTGAATATCCCCTGTACATCTGTAAGAAAGATAAGCTTTTCAGCGCCGATTGCCTCGGCAATTTTACCGGCGACAATATCCGCATTAACATTATAGGTCTTGCCGTCATTCCCGCCCGCAATAGGAGAAATGACAGGAATAAAACTGCCCTTTTCCAGATTCTGTAAAATTGCGGTATCGACACTATCAATAGTACCGACATGTCCGTAATCATAGCCCTTACTATCACGGTATGCGGAAGCATATAAAAAAGGACCATCCTTACCTGAAATACCTACAGCATTGCCGCCATGCTTATTTATTAGAGTAACTATGTCCTTGTTTGCCTTACCGGATAAGACCATCTCAACAACACCAATTTCATCATCACCTGTTACTCTCAGACCATCCCTGAATTCTGATTCAAACCCAAATTTATCGAGAACATCTGATATATGCTTCCCGCCTCCATGGACAACAACCACATTTATTCCTACAAGTTTTAATAATACAAGATCCTGAGCAACCATTTCCTTTAATTCAGGATTGATCATCGCACTCCCGCCGTATTTTATAACAAAAGTTTTTCCATAAAATTCCCTGATATATGGAAGAACCTCAAGAAGTACCTTAGCTTTTTTAATTTTTTCCTGCATTTGAATTCCTAAGAATAATGTGAATTAATTTTAACATAATCATAAGTCAGGTCTGTTGTATATACATAATCACTTGCATGACCAATACCCAGATTTACCAGTAAATCAATACTTCTCTTATTTAACAACTGACGTCCCTCAACTCTGCTGAGACCGCATCCCGCACCGCCAAGACAAATGGCGGTATTATTAATAAAAATGTCTATCTTATCAGGTTTTATTGAAACACCCGATGCTCCAATAGCCTGCATAATTCTTCCCCAGTTTGAGGATTGCCCGTAAAAAGCAGTCTTAACCAAAGGAGAATTTGCGATTTCCCGTGCAATTTTTTCAGCGTCAGTTTTTTTTGAGGCGCCTTTGACCCGGATTTTAATAACCTTGCTGACACCTTCTCCATCATTTACGATATCATG
>JAGLSM010000362.1 GCA_023135745.1 Spirochaetota bacterium
GAATTCTGGATGGTTGAACCTGAAATTGCTTTTGCTGATATTCATGATGACATGGATTTGGCGGAAGAAATGATAAAGTATATTATAAATTACGCGCTTGAAAATGCTCCGGAAGAAATGGAATTCTTCAATCGTTTTATCGATAAGGGTCTTTTTGACAAGCTTAAGCATATAACAGATTCATCGTTTGAAAGGGTTGAGTATTCAGAAGCCGTTGAAATACTTAAAAAATCGGATAGAAATTTTGAATATCCTGTAGAATTTGGCAATGACCTTCAGACAGAACACGAGAGATACCTCACGGAAATTCATTTTAAGAAACCGGTCTTTGTCATTAACTATCCTAAAGAGATTAAAGCATTTTATATGCGGATTAACGATGATGAACGAACCGTAGCGGCAATGGATCTCCTGGTTCCGGGTGTAGGTGAAATAATCGGAGGGAGTCAGCGGGAGGAAAGACCTGATAAACTCAAACAGAGGATAAAAGAGCGCGGCCTTAGAGTAGAGGATTACAGCTGGTATCTTGATATAAGGAAGTATGGAGGTACTCCTCACGCCGGTTTTGGTCTTGGGCTTGAAAGAGTTCTAATGTATATTACAGGTATGGAAAATATCAGGGATGTTATACCATTTCCCCGCACTCCCAGAAATGCTGATTATTAAAATTTGACATATTTTAAATATGCTCTATAATTAGGATGTAAGGATTATGAAAATTTGGATTGACCTTTTTTATAAAAAAAGTTATACCAAATATGTAAATAATCCTTTAAGATAAACTTGGTTTTAAGTGTTTTAAGAGATTAGTTCAAAATTTAGTTTAAATGTGGAGGTTATTATGAATTCTAAAAAAGCTTTTTTAAGAATTACTTTTTTATTTCTGAGTGTTTTTCTTATTCTTGGGTCTTTAAACGGATGCGGAGATGATCCACCTTCATCTTCAGGAAAAATTACCATATTGGGTTCAACCATATCCGAGAAGGTTGAATTCATTATTTCAAATATGAGCATTGATGAAAAAGTCGGCCAGATGTCAATGATTGAGAGAAGTGTTGCCGGTGGAAGCGCTATTTCATCCTACTATATTGGTGCTGTTCTAAGCGGCGGCGGTTCTCATCCGGCAGATAATACACCAAGCGGATGGGCCAATATGTATGACACTATGCAGGCCAAGGCGGTTAACGATACACGATTTGGTATTCCTATTTTATATGGTATTGACGCTGTTCACGGGAATAATAATCTAAAGGGAGCTGTTATTTTCCCTCATAATATTGGACTCGGATGTATGAGCAACACAGCCCTGGTACAGCAGGCCTCTGAAATAACGGCCGAGGAAGTATATCCTACCGGAATGAACTGGACATTCTCCCCATGTGTGGCAGTTCCCAGAAATGAGAGATGGGGACGTACCTACGAGGGATATGGAGAAACTTCTGATCTGGTAAAATTTATGGGCTATGCCTCTATTCAGGGTTATCAGGGGCCTTCTCTTGGTACCGCAAACAGGATTCTTGCCTGCGCCAAACATTATGTGGGAGACGGAGGTACTACAGACGGTATTGACCAAGGAAATACCATAGATGGCGGAACTATAGCTTCAATTCATACACCTCCGTTTACCGAGGCAATTGCGGCAGGAGTCGGTTCCATTATGATCTCTTTTTCCAGTGTAGACGGAGCGGATATGCATCAACATCAAAATCTCATTTCTCAGGTATTAAAAACTAATATGGGTTTTGACGGCATTGTATTATCAGATTGGGGAGGTGTTGATAAACTTTCCGGAGCAGATTTCAAAGACAAAATTAAACGTGCGATAAACGCCGGAATTGATATGGTCATGCTTCCATTTGTTTACAGCTCATTTACAACTTACCTCAAGGAACTTGTAAGTCAGGGTGATGTATCAATGACAAGGATAGATGATGCTGTCCGCAGAATACTTACGATTAAATACCGGATGGGCCTTTTTGACAGCCCTTATGCGGATAGGACTCTCATAGATAGTATAGGGTCCGCCGCGCATAGAGATGTTGCCAGAGAATGTGTTAGAGAGTCATTGGTACTTTTGACAAATTTCAATAATATTTTACCTATTTATACCAGTAACAGCATACATATTGCAGGTAAAAACGCGGATGATCTTGGGAATCAATGCGGTGGATGGACTATTGAATGGCAGGGTTTAAGCGGCAATACTCTTACAATTGGAACAACGATAAAACAGGGTTTTGATTCTTTAACAACCGGGACTGTGACCTATTCACTTGACGGAAGCGGAGCAACAGGTTCGGAGGATTTTGGAATTGTTGTTATTGGAGAAACTCCATATGCGGAAGACAGGGGAGATACAAATGATCTTTCACTTTCTGCTGCTGATGTTCTG
>JAGLSM010000363.1 GCA_023135745.1 Spirochaetota bacterium
TAACCGGAGAAGGTATTCAGGCCGGACACATGAGACTTCACGCGAGCCGTGTTGCATACATGGCCGGAGCCAGACATCGTGACGTCAAGTCCCTTGCTCAAAAACTGGTCGAAGTAAAAAATTACAGTCTTACATTTGCGAAAGAAATCCTGAAAATCATGCATGGGAAATAACAATGTCTAAAACTGTAAAATGCAGAGTATCTCCAAGCCTGGCTTTAATAAAATACTGGGGTAAACTTGACCTTGAACGGAATATCCCTGCTACATCAAGTCTGGCAATTAACCTCAAGGACTTGATTACAGAAACTGTTGTAGAATTTAACGAAGAATCAGAAAAAGACATTATGATCCTGGACGGAGAAATTCAGGAAGGATTCCGTTATAATAAATTCTTTAATAATCTTAGATCAGCTCTTAAAATCAATAAATTTTTTAAAGCCGTAAGCACAAACAACTTTCCTTCAAGCGCGGGTCTTGCAAGTTCTTCCTCCGGTTTTGCCGCGCTTGCAGCCGCGTGTACAAAACTTTGTGATATTGATACTCCGATACAAAAAATATCAGAATTAGCCCTTATAGGATCAGCTTCAGCAGCAAGGCCCCTTTTTGGAGGTTTTGTTCTTCTCCCTGCAGGATCAAGTCACGCACAGCAGCTTTACCCTGCTGATCATTGGCCTGAACTAAGGATTATCATTGTTGAAATTGATAATAAAAAAAAGAAAATATCCTCTACAAACGCAATGGCGCAGGTTAAAAAATCTTCCGCCTTTTATGCGTCTTGGGTAGACTCTTCAGAACGGCAGCTCCTGCAGGGCCTTAAAGCCCTGAAACACTGCGACCTTGAAAAACTGGGAATCGCCATGCAGAAAAGCTATATGCGGATGTTTGCTTCAATGCTTGCCGCGTATCCTCCAATTCTTTACTGGCTTCCTGATAGTATCGGTGTGATACACCTCTGCAGAAAACTCCGTGATGATGGTATTTCCGCGTGGGAAACAATGGACGCAGGTCCACAGGTAAAGATACTATGCCTTAAAAGCGACACGGATTTAATACTCAATGCTTTAAAAACCGAGTATCCTAAACTTAAAACAACACTAACTTCCCCGGGCCCCGGGGCGACGGTTGAATAGTTGAATTTAAAAATCCATATTCCGGGAAATCTTCTCTTGGCAGGAGAATACGCTGTACTTGAAGATCAAGGCTCAGGGCTCGCAGTTTCAGTAAAAAAACATGTTCATATAGAGGTCGAAAAAAATTCTTCTTTTGAAATTATCTCAAAAATGGGTTCTGAAATAATTACATGGGATCTAAAAAAATTAAAAAAAAATGAACTTCTATACAGCATTGTCAAACAAACAGCTGCTTATTTAAATATTTCCGAATCACAGCTTATAAAAAAAACAAATCTTAAAATTTATGCCGACTCCGGTGAATTTTTTCAGAGTGATGGATCAAAAACAGGCCTGGGTTCAAGCGCTGCTGTTTCTGCCGGAATAAGTCTTGCTCTATTACTGAAACACATAAATTCGCCTATAGATCCACTAAAATTAAAGGAAACTGCCTTTGAGATAGCCTTAAAGGCCCATAGAGCAGCGCAGGGAGGTATGGGAAGCGGTTATGATATCGCAGCATCAATATACGGCGGAACAGGGCTCTTTACTGGAGGTGAAACTCCCCATTGGTCTTTTTTGAAAAATAATCTTCAATCGGATCTTCTTCTGATAAAAACAGGGATACCTGTCTCCACAAAACAAGCAATTCTAAGCTATAAAAACTGGAAAAAAAGCAAGCCTGAGCTTTTTTCAAGATTTTTGCAAACCTCTAATAAATTGGTAAAAAAACTATACATAGCGGAAGATTTCAAAAAAAGCTTATTAATTTTAAGAAGCCTTCGAAAAACAGGTATATGGATAGGTAATCAACTGAAATTTCAAGCCGAACCGGACCACCTTAAAAACATAATAAATCCCTTAAAAAATCATTTCTTCTGCAAGGCCCTTGGCGCCGGCGGTGAAGTTGCTGTTGTCATACCAAGGGAGAATCGATATATTTCACCCGGCAATATGGCTGACTTGAAAAGCCGTATAGAAAATGAAAAAGTCCGGTTGGAAAAAATCCAAATTGATGACAAGGGAATGTATTGGGAACAGTAGGTGAAGGTTCAGCAAAACTGCTTCTTTTTGGCGAACATGCCGCTGTACACGGTTATCCTGCTCTGGGTATACCTCTACCATGGAAGACCCGTGTAGAGATTGAAGATGCAAACATCTCCAATTGGGAATTTTCCGGAATCCATCCGGACAATGTTAAAAAACTTAAACCCTTTATTGAATACCTTTACAAAATCATACCGGATTTCAAAAAACTGGGCTG
>JAGLSM010000364.1 GCA_023135745.1 Spirochaetota bacterium
TTCTGAGTGTAAAAATTGCGGGATTATATTTAAAGGTAAGATTTACGAATGCCTTAGCTGTGGTTCATCCTCAATGGATTTTATTCCCGATTATTACAGTGTAATTAATTGTTCAAGAAAAGATGATTTTAAAATAATTCAGTCTTCATTTAGAAAACTTGCGAAAAATTGGCATCCGGATAGATCGAATAAAAAAAATTCACGAGAAGTCTTTATTGAAATATCAACAGCTTACCAAATTCTAAGCGATCCTGCGAAAAAAACCGCATACGACTTGTTGATTGATAATGCCGATTCCGGATTGTCTGGAGATTTATCATCAGATGATATAAGTAAATGGCAGAAGGATGCAGTGTCTGTAGCGGATGTTTGGAGTTATGAAACATATGACAAGTTTTTTGGAATTATTAACAGGCTTGACGAATTATTCAATGAAACAAAACAGAAGGCTGAGAAATTACTTAAGGGTGAAAGATGGAATCAGAAGGATATAATAAAGACCGCGAAACTTGTTGGTGCTGCTTACGCTCTTGTCGGTTTGTGGTTCTTTATAATAGGTGCTCCTCTTTTTTATTTTATTTTCAACTATTCGGTAAGACGTAATCCTGGGATTGCTGATACTCTGATGTCTTTTACAAAAGTAGTCCAATTGTTAATGCTGCTTGTGTATATAATTGTGATTGATCATGTTTCTCTTACTTTACATATTGTATTTTTTATCGATCAAGCAGCTATTTTATGGCTGAAATACTATATCTGGAAAAAGCATATCTATTCGATTAAAAATATGGTGATAAAACCTTAATCAGCACTGGTCTTGATATCGACTTCAGGCAATCCTGCGGTTTCGTTTCTGAGAATGTAGTAGGTATCGTTTTTTTGAGGTTTGAAGTTAACCGGTTTATTATCGTTATCAAAAGGAGTGTATATACATATAGCCTCAAAGGTATTGGGGATTCTCTCCATAAGTGAATCAAAGACAATATCAAATATTTTTATATTTATAAAATGATCCAGGAGGCAGACATAGATTTCGATTTTATACTTTTGAGTTTCTCCAATTACAGTATTTTCAAAGCTCGATGCCATCCTAAGATGCCTGAATAATCCAGGTCTTTTTTTTGAAAGTATTTCATCGGTTATTTCTATGTCTCTTTCGAGATTATAATCGGTTTTAAGAGGCTTTGCTTTGAAGAATACAGTTTCGCTGCCGTTTAATGCCATTCCGATTTTATCTTTGATGTTGTCGCAGATATTTTTAAAAATAAAGTTATTGTCTTCATCAGTTCCGCCGTTGAGAAGAACTACTATTTCACCCATGATTGAGAGCTTAGCCTAATGTTTTTATTTGTCAATCATTCTTTTTTTGGTTCAATTACGCTTGCAGCGTAATTGAACCAAAAGGTAAATTATATTGATGGATACTCTTTGTTGCGGGTATGTTGCACAACCCTGTTTTTTGAAAAACACAATGGCATATGATTAATTAAGCCAAAAAGTGAATTTGTTGGGACTAAATTTATTGAGCAATCATCATTTTATCTGCTCAAACAGTGTATTTTTTCAAAAAACAGGGTTGTGCAACGGATACTTATCCATGTAAAATTTTGTTTGTTGGGTTGTGCAATCCCGATATAAATCGGGACTCAGACAGTGCATTTTTAAAAAATGAGGTTTTGCAACTGATGCGATTTCATATATGGCTTTATTTTGTAGGTTGCACAACTAAGCTATTTTTTCTGTTCTCATGACCAGAGATTTTAATATTTGGCTCCAGCACAGGACTTTGTTTGCAAGGAAGGGAATAGTCTTGTGGTTATTTTTCTATGATTCTTTTTTGCAGGCGTTTCTTCTGGATGATTTCTCCGACTCTTGTGTTATAGAATATCCACTTTTTAAATAGCTTATTTTTCTGCCGCGGCTCAAGCTTCCATTTAATGTTTTCAGATGATTTGATTCTATCCATGAGCTGGGTCATTATTATGGTAGCAGCAACAGAAATGTTGAAACTTTCAACAAATCCATACATTGGGATTTTTACAAGATGATCGCAGTTATGCTTGGCGTAATCAGAAAGACCGTTTTTTTCATTACCAAAGACAAGGGCCATAGGTTTTTCAAGGTTAATTTCAGCAGGGATTAATGATGATTCATCTAAACATGTTCCTATAATAATGTAGCCGGATTTCCTTAATTTTTTAAAGCAGGTTTGTGTCGAAGAAAAAGAATTAACATCAATCCATTTATGGGCTCCCTGACTTATGCTCGTGTTGTATTTATATTCAGTATTTGATTCAATGAACTGAGCTGAGGCAATTCCCATTGCGTCACAGGTTCTTAAAACGGCGCTTGCGTTATGAGGTTTGTGAAG
>JAGLSM010000365.1 GCA_023135745.1 Spirochaetota bacterium
AGCTGTCTCCTTAAATCGTGCCTGGTGTGTTTAATGGTTCGATAGGTTCGATAGATTCAATTATTGAACTTATAGAATTTTGTAGAAAGTGCATGAATTTTAAATTAAATAACTTGCAATCTGGCATAAAAGGTTTTATACTTGTGGTGTAGGGAGGGGGTCAAAATGAAAGCACTTGATGAACTAAAAAAACATTTAAAACCAGGTCAGGTTTATCGCAGGAGTGACCTTGAACAATGGTCAAATGCGGTAGATAGACATTTAAAGCAACTTGTGGAAGAGGGAACTCTACAAAAGTTATCGCAAGGATTGTACTATTATCCAATGAAGGCATCTTTTGGGAGCGTGCCACCTGATGATGAAAAGCTTGTGCGTGCTTTCTTAAAAAGCTGTGAATTTCTTTTAAATTCACCGAATCTTTATAATTCATTAGGAGTAGGAACAACACAGCTATACAATAAAAGAGTTGTTTATAACCATAAGAGACACGGGTCATTTATGCTTGGAGGAAAGGTTTTTGATTTTCGTTTAAAACATAGATTTCCTAAAGTTTTATCGAGAGCGTTTTTGTTTGTTGACCTTGTGAATAATTTAAATGAATTGGCGGAAGACAGAGAAGCTGTTTTGCAAAAAGTTAAAGAAAAAGTTTTGGAAGATTTTGATGCTCAGATGAAAAAAACTATTAATGCATATGCAGGGGAAAGAACAAAAACTTTATTTAATCAATGGACGTTGGAGGGGTCTTTAACGCATGTCTGATTATCTTCATAACCATCCTGAATTTAAAGAGCTTTTGAGGGCTGTAGAACATGAAAAAAGTATTGATAGTAGTCTTATAGAAAAAGATTACTGGATTATGCATGTTTTGTATGGTCTCCAAAAAGGTGGGTTTGAATTTGAGTTAAAAGGAGGAACATCGCTTTCCAAAGGATATGGTATTATTCATCGTTTTTCCGAGGATATTGATATTCGTATTGAACCACCGGCAGAAATGGATGTTATGGATAAGAAAGATCATGATAAACCGCAACATTGTGAAAGTCGCAGGCAATATTATGATTGGTTAGCAGAGAATATTGAAATTGATGGAATAGAAAACATAGAGCGTGATACAGAATTTGATAATGAAAAATATACTAGTGCTGGTATACGTCTTCATTACAAGGATGCATTTCCTATTGTTGGGGGTTTAAAAGAGGGGGTGTTACTTGAAGTTGGTTTTGATGAAGTGACACCTAACGATTCTTTGACGATTAGTTCTTGGGCTTTAGATTTTGCACAGAAGAATGATATGGAAGTTGTAGACAATAAAGCCTGTGATGTTAAGTGCTATCATCCTGGTTATACTTTTGTTGAGAAATTGCAGACGATTGCAACCAAGTTTCGTCAACAGCAAAAAACGGGAAAAATGCCTTCTAGTTTTATAAGACATTATTATGATGTTGCATGTCTTTTAGATAACGGTACAGTTCAAGAGTTTATTGGAACAGAAAAATATAAAAAGCATAAGATAGATAGGTTTCCCAGAAAAGAGAAGGAGCTTCCGTTATCTAAGCAGGAAGCCTTTCAATTGAATGATCCAGAAATAAGAGATCAATTCGAAAAAGAGTATAACAAAACTGCTGCATTGTATTATCAAGGGCAAATTTCTCTGGATGATATTTTGAAAAAAATATCAGAAAATTTGGATAAATTGTAAGCCCAAAATTCTGCCATTTTGGTACCCGCTGGGTACCCAGTTCATGCATAAAAGCCCGAAACAGGGGGTAACAGCATGGAAACCAATATTTCTGTAACTGTGTGCAGTATATATGGATATGGAACACTGTGGACCATTAGGAAATACCCCGAAAAATGTCAATTTTATCTCATAACCTGCCTGTCTGTCGGCAGGCAGGCCTGAAGGTCGCAGGTTTCCGCTACAAAATATAGCGGATCCGCCGATCTTTTTGGCGGACAAATCCGGGAGAAGGTGACGGGTTGAGGTGTTGCCTAATCCATCAATTATCATTGCATTACTCCACAGCATCCTATATAATTCTTATATAGTATGATAAATCCAAACAAGACAAACCGGAAGTTGCGCAAGACCGGGAATTACACGTACATGCTCACACTGCCCAAGGAATGGGTGAAGGCGCTTAAGTGGCGGGCGAAGCAGATGGCTGCCCTTGAGTTGAAGGACGGCTACATTGTCATTAAAGATGTAAAAAGTAAGTAGTACACTGTCAATCGGATAATTAAGGGGACAGAAATTAAGGGGACACGAGACTTAATTCAGAGAGCCAAACGAAGGAATTAAGTTCATGTCCCCTTAATTTCGAATAATCAAAACAGTAAAAAAGGAGAGGGCAATGAAA
>JAGLSM010000366.1 GCA_023135745.1 Spirochaetota bacterium
TCCACGCAAAGGGCCGTCCGCTTGGAATAATTAAAAACCAGGAATTTCAGACAAAGGAAATCTCATTCAATAACGGTGATATGATGATCCTCTATACAGACGGTATAATAGAAGCAAATAATATGAACAACGATGAATTCGGTATTGAACGTTTTGAAAAAACAGTTGCAAATTTTAGACATATGCCTCCCGCTGAGCTTGCCGGGAAAATTACCGATGAGATAGAAAAGTTCATCTCAGGTGCTCCGCAATTTGATGATATGACATTATTTATATTTAAATTCGAATAAAACCTACAAGTTAAATAAGAAGTGCAGGATATCTCCGTCCTGAACTATATAGTCTTTACCCTTAACCATTAGTTTCCCGGCTTCTTTCACCTTTGCCTCACTCCCAATTTCAATAAGATCATCGTATGCAATAACCTCTGCACGGATAAACCCCTTTTCAAAATCTTTATGAATAGCTCTGGCCGCCTTAGGCGCGGAAGAATCTTTTTTTACCATCCAGGCTCTTACTTCGTCCTTTCCAACAGTAAAAAACGAAATTAATCCCAATGAAGCATAGGCAAGTTTTGTAAGCCTCTCAATAGCAGGAACCTTGATATTTAAATCGTTCAGGAATTCGGTGCGCTCTTCATCAGACTCAAGTTCAGACAATTCTTCTTCAATCTTAACCGATATCTTGATGAATTTAAGATCAAATCCTGAGAATTTATTCCGCATCTCTTCTAGAGTTTCATCATCACTGATCTGATCCTCATCAACATTTAAAACAAGGATCACTTCTTTTCTGCTTAAAAACGGATAACTGGAAATCAAAAGTTCATCCTCCCTGGTTATCTCATATAACCGAAGAGGTTTTTCATTCTCCAGATGAGACTTCATTCCTGCAAGCAGCTTTTTTTCAGCCTCATTTCGTGCCTTATCTTTACCTGATTTATCCTTATTAATACGTTCCATCCTCTTATCAATAAATAGAAGGTCATGAAATATTAATTCCTGCAGAAAGGAATCTATATCACGATTCGGATCAACACTTCCGTCTATATGGAAAATACTGTCATCTTTAAAGTCTCTTATCAGACAACATATTACATCGGCATCCTGCATATTTCTAAATAAAGAATCATTTTTCTCAGACTGTTTTTCAAGATTCGGCATAAGAAGAATTTCAACTGCAGCAGGGACTTTCTTCCTGGGGTCATACATTTCCACAAGTTTATCAAACCGGTCATCTCTTATTGACAGAACTCCGGGTACAGGACCCTTTCTCAATTTTTCAGGATCAGCCGCATTTTCAGTAAGCAGCTTAAACAGAGTTTTTTTTCCTACATTAGGCAGGCCGATGAGTCCAATTTTCATAGATTAGTCCTTAAGTTCATGCCTGAAAATATATTAATAATGCGTTTAAGTTTCCAGATTATTAAATGAGATTTTTGCGCTATATGCGCAAAAATCTCATTTGTGTAAAATCGTTGTGCAACTTAAGTTTATACTATTTTAAAATGGAGTCAATTTCAGGAAAAATGTAAATCTATCATTGCAATTATTAAATAATAATGTATACTGCTGATTATGAACAAGAAATCAGACAAATTATTTGAAAAATTCGGTAAAATAGTCCACAAAAACGAGACAATTTTCCGTGAAGGCGACTTTGGCGATCAAATGTACATTGTACAGGAAGGTGAAATAGAAATTCGCAAAAAGGCAAAAGATTCATACAAGGTCCTTGATACCCTGAATGACGGAGATTTTTTTGGAGAGATGGCTATAATTGACAAGTCTCCACGCTCAGCCTCCGCGGTGGCTCTTGAGGATTCAAGACTTCTGGTAGTTACCGAAAGATCTTTTGACTTCATGCTTGACAATAATATTAATTTCACAAAAAAACTTGTTGGTGAACTGGTAGAAAAAATTCGCAATTCCAACAAGCTCATTTATGAGCTTCTAACAAAAAACAAACGCCACCAGGTATTTTCATCTCTTATAAGGTTTTCGCGAATACATTGGAACCCCTCCGAAAATGGAAACATGGTCGAATTAAATCCATATATTGAGTGGGCAATAAAATCCATTGGAATAGAAAAACAGAAAATTATTGATACATTGAATGACCTTATAAAAGATAAAACAATTGTCTTTGGTAAAGTTGAAACTAAAAACTTCATAATTCTGCCGACAAGTGAACTCAAGGAATAGATAGGAACGCTGATTTTACAGATTTGAACGGATCGAAGCAGATATTTTATATAAACTAAAATAGTATAAATTCAAGCGGCACAACTTAAGTTTTTTTGATAAATGCACTGTCTGAGTAAATAAATTTTCAATTAACAAATAAATTTTATC
>JAGLSM010000367.1 GCA_023135745.1 Spirochaetota bacterium
GGAAAGGAAAAACAATCTTGTGTGTGAACTTCCTGCAAAAAAGATCTTTTTTAGATTTTTTGATTTAGAATCCATCAATATATTCATCCTTATATTTGTATAATGACAACCAACATCGGCAACACACTACACAATATATTCTCCTTCAATCCCCATTCCGTTGTCAACAGGGATGCCTGTTATGTACAGCCAAATTTTCATCTTACATTATTAAATATTTGAAAAATATTTGCCATCACTGTCAAAGAATTATGAGACCGCTTGGAATGCTGTTGAGAATGATCTCGGGAATTCTATCAAGTTCAATAGTGCTGTATTTATTTGTCATGAGAGGCACCTTCCTGTCGTTTTGATAAAACGAAATCACTTTTTCATATTTTGAACCATGACATGTCTGGAAACTAGACACACTTCTGTACAGTTTTTACATCACAAAAATACATAGAAAAAATTTGGCGATGTTCAAGGACCTGATTTTTTTATGTGGTTTCGAGTCGTTATGGTTGAGTATCGATAAATCCCTGGTCAATGGCATGGGAATTGCTGACTTGTTAAATGTCAGCAATATTTAAAGTAATGCTGGGGGAGCCAAAGTCGGCTGAGAAGGAAAATTTTTCCGACCCCTTGAACCTGATGTAGTTGATACTACCGTAGGGAAGCAAAAGTGTAACTGAAAACGATTACAAAAGCTTGCCTCTTGCGGCAGGCTTTTTTTTTATAAATATACTTGATTTGGATTAATAAAATGATTGTCACTGTCAGCGGTAAACAGATAACCATTGTAAATGAAATATCACTGCTTGATTTTCTGATCGAAAAAGGAATGAATCCGGATTGCGTGGTTGTGGAACATAACCGCAAGATTATTGAAAAGAAGGATCTAAGTAAAACATTCCTGAAAGAGAACAGCACTCTTGAAGTTTTAAGATTCATGGGAGGAGGCTAAAAAGTATGAAGAGTCCAGCGGAACATATGTCCAAAGATGACCGGTTGAGAATTGGAGATGTACTTCTTGATTGCCGGTTGTTTACAGGGTCCGGGAAATATTCAGATGATGCCCTTATCCCTGATATTTTACGTAAATCAGGTTCTCAGGTCATTACAGTGGCACTTAGAAGAATAGATTTTGATGCAAAAACGGATAATGTCATGGAGCATATCCCCGAAGATATTCAACTGCTGCCGAATACCTCCGGTGCTAGAAATATTGATGAAGCCGTTCGTATAGCGCGACTTGCCAAGGCTTCCGGCTGTGGAAACTGGATAAAAATAGAGGTGATATCCGATAATAAGTACCTTCTGCCTGACGGCTATGCAACGGTGAAGGCTACAGAAATATTGGCCAATGAAGACTTTGTCGTTCTCCCCTATATCAGTCCTGATTTAATGATAGCCAAACAATTGGTTGATGCCGGAGCAGCTGCTGTTATGCCTCTCGGGTCACCGATTGGCACTAATCGTGGCCTAAAAACGAAAGAACTAATCCAAATTTTGATTGATGAGATCCCGCTACCGGTTATTGTTGATGCCGGAATTGGCAAACCGTCTGAAGCCTGTGAAGCAATGGAGATGGGGGCAGCAGCCTGCCTAGTAAATACTGCAATTGCAAGTGCGGATGATCCCGTACAAATGGCGTTAGCTTTTGGCCAAGCTGTCAAAGCCGGAAGACATGCATACCTTGCAGGTCCCGGAGCCACTAGCTGGTATGCCAATGCCTCATCACCGCTTACAGGTTTTCTCGATGAATAAGAGCCCTGGAGAATGACAGTGAGTTTTCAGCAGGAATATGAAAAATACAATGATTTCGATATACAGAATTATCTGCAGCATATCGTAACCGAAAATCAGATCAAAAATATTCTGCAAAAACAGAGTATTTCTGAGATGGAATTCCTCTCACTCTTATCGTCTAAAGCCGAACCTCTTTTAGAGGACATGGCCAGGAGAGCTCATAAGCTGACGGTTTGTCAGTTTGGCAGAACCATCGTTTTGTATACCCCCATGTACCTGTCAAATTACTGTACGAACCAGTGCCTGTACTGTGGATTTAATGCAAAAAACAAAATTCCAAGAAAACAGCTGTCTTTGAAGGAGGTTGAAAAAGAGGCGCAAGAGATTGCCCGTACAGGTCTTAAACATATTCTTGTGCTGACCGGGGATGCAAAAAAAATCGCCACCATTGAGTATCTTATAGAGTGCATTGAAATCCTGAAGAGATATTTCACTGCTATAAATATTGAAATATATGCTCTCGAAAAAGATGAGTACGCGCGACTCATCAACGCAGGTGTTGACGCCCTGACCATTTACCAGGAAACTTACAATAGGGCGCTTTATGACAGACTTCAT
>JAGLSM010000368.1 GCA_023135745.1 Spirochaetota bacterium
TGACAGGCCAGCGTTCTAACCAACTGAACTACGCCTCCAATTGTCTTAAAAATTATTAAAAATAATATTGCAGGTCAATATAAAAATTATTTGAATAATTTACGCTGTAAGCGCAAATTATTCAAATAATAAAATATACCTTGTCATATAGTATCCTTTGCCGGCTAGTCAAATTTTTAAAAAATGAATGCCATGATAATTTATTGATAAGGACGTTGCACAACCTAATTTTTTTGAAAATGCAAACTCGTATTTAATTAATTAACCAAAGAAGCATTGATTAATGTAAATTAATTTGGATATTGAAGCATTTGATACTCAAGCAGTGCATTTTTCAAAAAACCAGGTTGTGCAACGGAGTCTTGTCCATGTAAAATTTTGTTTATTGGGTTCTGCAACTGATGTAAGTATATCCCACTTTGTTTTGAAGTTTGTGCAATCCCGTTGAAATAGTGACTCTATCCGAAAGAATTTATCCTTTACTTAAAAATCTATCGAGATATGTGTTGATTTTTTCCTGTGTCGTTCCGGTATTGTCGTCAAACTGAAGCCCGTATATATTGCCTCGCTCATCCTGAGTATCACGTACAATATGACATTGTTTATCGTTAAATACCATCACTCCGCTCAACGAAAAACTAAGATTCACCAGATCATCAACCGTCAAAATCTCCTTGGTACGGATCCTGGCTCCGCCTCCGCTTAAATCGAGAATTCTGCATTTATGAGACATCGTACCCTGCCATAGTTTAAAAACAGCAGGAAGCGCAAGAGTAACACGTTTAAACTTTCGGTTGGAACCTTTATTGGCATAAATTATATCAAATAAATAGTTAACTATCGATACATCAAATTTTTCAGGATAATTGTCAAATACCTTCTTTAGATTAAGAGCAATGTTGTCAAGCCCCGCATAGTAGGTTTTTCTAAACATATTATCCATGAAATTAGCTGTAAAAATGATCCGATCGGAAATACTCAGACTTGTGTCGTATATACCTGCAGGAAAACCGCTGCCGTCCAATTGTTCATGATGCCTGAGAATAATTATTGATGTTTCCTGACTTAATCCAAGATAATCGGAAACTATCCCGGAGCCTATTTCAGGATGCTTTTTCTGCAATTCTTCATCGCTTTTTAAATCAAAAAAATACGGAACCAATAACGGATTATTAGATTTTATTTTACCAATATCATGCAGCAAAGCGGCAATAGCAAGGTTTTTAAGCTTTACAGGGGGCATCTTATAGCGGCTCGCGAGAAATATCGAAATAATTGCAACCTTAAGACTGTGTGAAACCAGAGTTTCACCATATTCAATAGAAGAAATGATATTAAACATGTTATCATCTTCAAGTGAAAGTGTATTAATCAATCTTTCGGCAAACTTCTCAATCTTGTTCTTGGTCTCAAGAATACTTTTTCTTTCACTGCGAAAACTGATGAAAATTTCCGTAGCACTCTCAATAAAACCTTCAAATAACTCTAACTGCTTGAATTTGCTGACTAAATTTCTGGATTGTTCATTTGTTTCTTCTTGTATGGTTCCATTCACCATTTTAATTTCCTTTTATTGTAATGTTTCTTTTATATACCCTGATTTGGTACAAATGTTCACAATCCTATTAATAAGTTTATAACTATTTAAATAAAAAACACAAACTATTTAAATAAATAAAATTTGACAGAAAAATAAGAAAATTCTAAAATAGCTAAAAAACCTTATTAACGGGAGAAAAAATGGAAGCCGCAAGTATAAATTGTCCCCAATGCGGGGCCGGGATTGAAGTAAAAAACAGATACTCAAAAATATTAGTTTGTGAGTACTGCGATACTTACAGCGCCCTTGAATCGGGAAACGCTGAAATTATGGGAAAATCCCCCAAACTCGCGGATCTCCCGACATATTTATTTCTTGGCACCGAGGGAAAGATTCTTAACAAAACATTAAAAGCTGTATTTTCAAGAGTAATACCCTTTCATATATATGTCCCCTCATTCGGTGACTGAGGTTTTAATATTGCGATGCCGTCCGATATTAAGTATCTATCTCTGTCAAACCCGCTGAAACTAAAAATGAAATTTGCTGAACTCCCTAAAAACTTGAAGTTCATTAATAATGAAATTTTTAACACTGCATTAGTCTTCCCAAAGAATTCAGATAAACCAAAAAACCTTCCCGGAGTAAATACTTTAAACAATCCCAATCTTTTTACATCTTATGATAAGGGCTGGAAATTCTTTAGTAACTAGTGCCATCACCGCATGATTTTACATTTTCCCATATTTAATTTTTTGCGTATACCTTTGGTTGTAAAATTTTAAGTTTTCGTTGATTCACT
>JAGLSM010000369.1 GCA_023135745.1 Spirochaetota bacterium
ATTGCTGTGCGCCTGCTCTCCACTCGGCGAGAAATTCCTATCATAACGGAATTAAGTTCATCCAGGGGAAGTAAAGCCCTCGTTTCCAACCGCAATTCATGATACCCTCTTTGAGTTTGTCTCTCACAAGACACCAAGGCACAAAGTTTTACACTAAAAAAATTCGGCAGAAAATACCAAGGAATGAGTTTCCCCTATCCTCGAGGGAAGGGACTAGGGGTTAGGTCAAAGCGTCCATCACATCCTGCTTTAAATCTGAAGTTACTATTTTCTCAATAGCCATATCCAGTTTATTTGTATCTGTTACAGACTTTATCAACTGTTCCTCAGATTCTGACAATCCGTATTTCAAAGATAATAGCCTAATAAGATCGCTTTGCTTGGTTTCAATTTTTGCGGTTATTTTCATTCGTTCTGCTAAGGTTGGCATGATTTTCTCCTTGTCCAGATGAGCATTTTCAATTCTTTTTTCAAGATCACCCATACTGAGATCTATAGTATTGCTTACATAATAAAGCTCTAAAACGATCAAGTCTACACTCTTAATATATTCCATCTTTCTCCATAACTCAAATATTTTATCGATACTGGAAAGCTCAAGTGTGAAAATATTTTTAAGTAGTAGTAAGGATGTGATTAGAAAAATATTCTTTTTTAACCCCTGATACTTCGGGTCATCTTTATTCCATTTTGAAGTATCAAACAGCAAATACTTATATTCAGGAATAAATTGTTTGATTTCATCAGGCACAGAAAACTGATCCGAAAAATTCTGGGGCAGCTTCCATCGCGCTGTACCATGATAAAACACATAGGGTATGATAATTCTAAGCTCCTGCTTGTTTTGCTTGTCTTTCTGCCACATCAGAAGTTGATAGTGCATGATCTGAAGCCAGGTATCAGGATCATTGTAAGACTTATGTTCGAATAAAAAGTATACATCAGCTTTCTTTCCATCTGTAAGACATGTTTTTACGACCAGATCAGAATATTTATTCCGAAGATGTTTTTGAATGTACCGGTTATGGTCATACTTGATTTTGTTTAGATCAAAAAGACTGCGTATTTTTTCCGGCAGGGTTTCTTTCAGAAAATCTTTCATATTTTGTTCATTGGTAAAGACTTCATGAAAAAAGCTGTCATGGATATTCGGCGGTTGTTTGTTGTTCTCTTTCTGCATAGAAAATCCTCCTATGCATGTTAGATATACCGAAAGGTGTTTTAGTTCCCAAAAAAAGCAATAATCTAAAGATTAAATAAAGCCGTGAATGAGCGAATAAAGAATTAACGTATTCGTGATAAAAAAAGAATATTGAGTTACGGGATACATCAAAAAGATTGAATGAAAAATAGCCTCAAATTAACGAATATAAATATTCGCGCATTCGCGGCAAAAAAAATCACTCTTTTGATTAAACTCCAAATCCCCTTTGCGCCTTGTGCCTTGTGAGAAACCCTTCCTTTTCTCTATTCGAGTAGATTCTTGCTATTGCCTGCGGCGATTCTTCGAATAGCGTGGTAAAAAAAAATCCGGCAGAAAATTCTAAAGCAGGAGTCCCTATTGTTTTTATCGGGATTCAATTCTCCTAGCCAGTGGTTTCAACCTCTGGCGTCAAAGCATCCATCACATCCTGCTTGGAATCCGAGGTAGCAAATTTTTCAATAGCCATATCCAGTTTATTTGTATCTGTTACAGACTTAATTAATTTTTCCTCAGATTCTGACAGTCCGTATTTTAAGGATAATTGTCTAATTAACATTGAATGTTGATTTTTGAGTGTTGTTTTCTGTATTGTTTCATGTTCTCCGATTTTCTTCATTCGTTCTGCTAAGGTTGGCATGATTTTCTCCTTGTCAAGATGTGCGTTTTCAATTCTTTTTTCCAGTTCATCCATACTGATATTTATATTATTGCTGACATAGAACAGCTCTAAAACTATCAAGTCTACGCTAATAGTATATTCCATTTTTCTCCATAGTTCAAATATTTTATCGATACCGGAAAGCTCCAGATTGAAAATATTCTTTAGTAATAATAAAGATGTGATTAGAAAAATATTCTTTTTTAATCCTTGTTTGTTTTGATCATTTTCATCCCATTTTGAAGTGTCAAACAGGAGATAATCATATCGAGGAATGAATCGCTTAATTTCATCAGGCACGGCAAACTGATCTATAAAATTTTGAGGAAGTGTCCATTGTCCTGTTCCATGATAAAAAACATAGGGGATGATAATTCGAAGCTCCTGCTTGTTTTGCATATCTTTTTCCCACATCAGAAGCTGATAATGCATAATCTGGAGCCAGGTATTAGGATCATTGTAGG
>JAGLSM010000037.1 GCA_023135745.1 Spirochaetota bacterium
AGTTACAATTAAGGTATGATCATCAATTGCCTTTATTCCAAGTTTTGAAGGGTCTTTTATCTTACCCCTGTTGTATTCAACCGCATTTTTTATGGCAAAGAGGAAGTAGGAATAACTGCTTGCGGTAGCAGGAGCAAGAAGCCTTCTCCAGCTGTATACAAAGTCATGAGCTGTTACTGCTCTTCCTGAGCTCCATTTAGCGTTTTTACGAAGATAGAATATAAATTTTCGGAAACCGTTACTTATTTTCCATGACTTTGCTACCCCCGGGAGCGGTTTCAATGTTTTTGGATGATACCTTGTTAAGCCTTCAAATATCTGATTCGCGATATTCCCGTCTGAATGAGACTTCATTTTATTGGGATCAAGAGTTTCGGGCTCTGCTCCGTTATCAATGATCAATGTATCCTTACGTGTTACAGCAATTTCCCCAAACCAGTCACCGTTGGGATGGCATGAAGAAAGGAGCAGGCTTAAGATCATTATGCAGAATATTTTTTTCATTATCTAATTTTAAGCATATTAAATATGAAAAATCAAGGATTGATTAATAGAAGTTTATCATTCGCGCAGCAACTCGTAGAATATCTAAAAGGATCAATTAAAGCTGAATCTGGAGGTAAAGGACATGGTGCGACATTCATAATTGAACTGAAAAAAGGAAAAAATATTTTTAATGAAAAGGATTTTATACCAAAAAAATAAGTATTACGAATTTTTAAAAGCTAAGGAGTTGTCTGATGTTGATGAATTAGCGGGGTTAAAAAATAGACACGCTTTATTAATATGGAATGAAGTTGTTTAGAGTATATGCGATTAATCAAAAAGTTGCGAAAAATGTTTCAATTTCTGATATTGATTTCTGATAGGGATTTATAGACCATGTGTTTGATAAGATATAGTATGATTGCCTGGGATGTGTGATTTGCACACCTTGTGAATTGGTATCATTAAGACCACTCATATAGCAAATACCAAACCATTCTTCATTGATATTGGGATTGACTGAGTTATCAAAGGTATAGCCGCCTATATAATGCTGAGCAGTGGTTGTTTGAGCATAGTCATCCCCTGCTTTCCACCAACCGTCTCTCCAGGAAAAAACAAAGCCGCCAATACAATTACCGGCATTTTTATTATAGGTATTTAAGTAGCACTCTTTCCATTGATTTTTATGGTAGGAAGCCTGTACTGTCTGATCTTCCGCGTCTGTAACCATATTAAAAGCATCACAGCCAAATTCAGAAAAAACAAAGGGAAGATTGAGAGTGTTTTTAACATCAGAGAATAAGGATGTAGCAGATTGCCCTCGATACACATTGGCCATCATTATATCTAAGTGCTGACAGGTAGATGCGATTGTGCTACTATATTGAAGCTCTCCATTTGCTATTGCCACACATCTGTTTGGGTCTAATGCTTTAATTGAGACACACACTTCTTCAACAAAGGAATAAAACTGCGTGGGGGTATTTCCATTTAATCTATAATTATTTTCATTGCCAAGCGCGTAGAAAAGAACGCCAGGTGAATCACGGAATTCCAGTACCCAATTGGTTATATCGGTAAGTAAACTGCTTCTCACTGCCGGAATAGAATAATCAACACACTGTCCTCCTGAAGAATATCCGCCTATCCAATGGCTAATTATCAAGCGTACTCCAAATGTATTGTAAATATAGTCAACCCATTCTCCAGGAATATTACTGAATGTGCGGATGGTATTAATTCCGGCATTGGTCATGAGAGATATATCATGGTCAAGAATGTTTTTAATATGAGTATCTGTTTCATTCCATAGACCGGTTTTATATGCGTTACCTTCTCCCACGGGAATAAAGTTAGCAACAACACCTTTAATATAATACGGCTCACCTTCTACCATGAGATGCCAACCATTGCTATCCTGGATAACATAATATCCTTGTTGAGATTGCGAACTGCTGCTTGAGCTTGCCTGTGAACTCGTGCTTGATTGGGAGCTATTGTTAGACGCAACTGTATTATTAGAATAGTCACTGCAAGCAGTAAAGAAAACAATTAATTGTACTAATATAAATAGCATATGACATTTCAAAAAAATATCCTTAATTATCATAATATGTCGGTATAATTTATACCTTACTTATTTAAAATTGTATTTTAATTACATCTACTACCATAAGTATAGATGATTTAAATATCTATGTCAAATAAGTTAAGGCATTTGCGCTGTAAGCACTAGTTCTTCTATATTTTCAAAAGGATATGGTTACCCTGTACAATTAGTTAGTATCTTTTAAATTTCATTTAAATTGTTTTGCGTTACGCAATTTGTACAAGACTGCGCATTTTTCCTTAATTATTTTCTTCAATATGTCCCAAGGCAATTGCAAGCATAACACACAAGGCAATAGTTATTCGTCAGGGAAATAATCCAGTACAAATTTCAGCCTTTTTAAATCCCCAAGATTTTCAATTTTTTTCCAGTCAAAAAGGCTTTTTTGTATTATAAAAAATTAATTTACTGGAATAATTTTATTATAAGATGTATTATAACTTAATGAAGTTACATTCAATCACTGATAGCATGTCAAAAGTTATTGAACTTCAGATACCAAGCTCGCTTGGCAATGAGAAAGCAGCTATGGACCTCTCAGATTCTCTAACAAATAATCTTCAATTTTCAAAAGACAGGCAGGCAGAGATTAAAACAGCTGTTTCTGAGGCCTGTATAAACGCGATTGAACATGGTAATAAATTTGATACTGACAAAAAAGTCCAGATCCTTTTTAGGGAGTCTAAAAAATTTCTTGAGATTGAAGTAATTGATTACGGTGACGGCTTTTTATTCGACAAACACCCGGATCAAATAAATGTCCTAAAAAAAATAGAGAGCAATAGACGTGAAGATTTACGCGGATGGGGACTATATATAATTAAAAAGATAACCGATAAAATTGAAGCTCAAAAGCTTAATTACGGTTATTCTTTGAAAATGTTTTTTAAGAGATCTCATAAGAGGGGATATTGATGGAAAATCAATTTTCAATTAAAACTAAAAAAGAATCTTCAATTCCGGTTATTTATCTTTACGGTGACGTTACTGCTGAATCTGATGAATTAATAACTAAAACATTTAGAAAATTACTTAAAAAATCACATACAAAAATTATTCTGAATTTTGAGGATGTTAAATATATAAATTCTTCAGGTATGGCTACTATGCTGGCTTTAATTTCCGAAAAAAATCAGGAAGTTGATTTAAAATTTGTAGCTTTATCAAGCCATTTTAAAAAAATCATGAAACTTGTCGGTATTACAGATTTTGTTGATACGTACGAAACTATCTCTGAAGCTATTAATAATTAATGCTAAATTTCACAGACTGTCTGCCAGTCTTTTAAAACAGGTTGATACCCTTTTTTTAAAAGTAATTTTTTCATTTGCGTTACACTTCTATTGTCGGAAATTTCAAATTGTGCTGTTCTTTTTTCTTCCGAAGTATGTCCGCCAACTACAGTCGTTGATCCGGCAGAAATCTTGGTTACACCAAGGTTAATTAAATTATCTCTTAATACAGCGCTTTCTCTGGTTGACAGGGCAATCCCCACTCTGGGAAGAAAAAGCCGAATTGCCAGCATATACTGAACCAGTTTTTTGTCATCTATAGAATAAATTTCAGTAAAATCTCCTAAGTGGGGCTGAAGCCGGGGAATGGAAATACTTACTTCAATCTCAGGATAAGTTTTCTGCAGGTACGCGGCATGGATTCCTGTAAAAAAAGCTTCACTGTAAAATTTATCCAGTCCCAGTAAAGCTCCAATGTTAATTGTCCTTATGCCGGCTCTTGAGGCTCTATCGGGAGTCTCTAGCCTGTAGTTATAATTACTTTTTGGCCCGCTTATATGAACTCTTGAATATATTTCAGGATTGTATACTTCCTGATAAATTGTAACCCCGTCAACTCCGGCAGCAATAAGCTCAGTGTATTCATCCTCATCAAGAGGGTATATTTCAATCGAGATAGAAGTGAAATACTTGTGAAGAATTGTTACACAATCTTTAATATATGAAACAGGGCTGTGTTTTCTTGATTCTCCGGTAAGTATTAAAATATGTTTTAACCCTGTCTCTGCTATTGACTGAGCTTCTCTTTCAACTTCATCAAGAGTCAGTTTTTTTCTTATAAGAGAGTTGGAAACATTAAATCCGCAATATAGACATTGATTTATACAAAAGTCTGACAAATACAAAGGGGTATAAAGAGAGACTACATTACCGAAATTCTGAACGGTTATCTTTTTTGCCGACCGTGCGGTTTTTTCGAGATGAGGTTCCGCCGCAGGAGATAAGAGTGCAAGATAATCGATTTCAGAAAGGTTTTTTTTAGACAAAACCCTTTCTATGTCAATTGGTGTAAAACCATTAATAAGATTATCCAGATCCATATCTCTATACCTGGTTATTTCATCAACGAAGCTTTTCTTATCGATTATAGTGGGCATATTATTACCTGAGAAATCCTGTTAATGGAGAACTTGCACCGGCAGTCAGGCTTGTTTCCGGCATGCCTGAAATAAATGCAGTACGGCCTGCTTTCACAGCCTGAGAAAAAGCCTCGGCCATTTTTACAGGATCAGAAGCAGTTGCTATAGCCGTATTAACAAGTACTGCTGAAGCACCCATTTCCATTGCCTCAGCAGCTTCAGATGGTTTACCGATTCCGGCATCAACAATAATCGGAAGTTTAATTTCCTCTATTAATATTCTCACCAATTCCTTGGTTTTAAGACCTCTGTTCGTTCCGATTGGAGAACCAAGAGGCATAATCGCTGCAGCTCCGGCTTCAACCAGTTTTCTTGCTGCCATAAGATCAGGACTCATGTAAGGCAATACAACAAAACCGTCTTCAACCAATACCCTGGTAGCTTTTATTGTTTCTGCATTGTCAGGGAGAAGGTATTTATTATCATTGATAACTTCAATTTTTATCCAGTTACCGCACCCTGTAGCTCTTGCAAGTCTTGCTATTCTTACTGCTTCATCAGCATTCCTGGCCCCTGAAGTGTTAGGCATAAGAATACAGTGTTTTGGAACATGTTTAAGAATGTTTTCATCATCAGCATCAAAATCAACCCTTCTAAGAGCTACAGTTATAACTTGTATTCCTGAGGAGTTAATAACATCCGGGATAATATTTTTTGAAGAAAATTTACCTGTTCCTATGAAAAGCCTGTTACTTATTTCTTTGTTATCTATTATAAGAGGTTTCATTGGCTGCCTCCTCCCACAAATTTTAATACTTCAAGATTATCGCCCTGATTTATCAGGGTTTTTTGCCATTGAGTGTGCTCCAGAATTTTTCCATTATGCTCAACGACAACGGTATTATGATTTATTGATTTTTCAGAAAGTAGATCCCATATTGTAGTAGAGTCATTTATTTGCTGCGCTTTCCCGTTAAGAATAAAGTTCATAAAGTCTATTTTCCTTCTAATATTCTCTTAAGACGTTTCAGCCCTATATCAATATATGAACCAAGGTATGAATCAATAAACAGGCCGAAATATTTAGCAATAATATTGCCATTTGCGTTACCAATAAAACCTTCAGTTACAATAGTCGCGTTATCTGATTTTTTAAAAATCCAGTAACCCTCAGCCTTACCCTGTGTTTTAAAATCCATTAAAACTCTTATTGATTTATTTTTAATACTTTCTGTAATCTTTATGAGACCTTCGCCTGAATCCTTACTAACCCAGCTGTATGATGCACCTAAACCGATGTATTTTTTTCCAAGTGTAATTTTAAAAGTCGGATCATTTTGTTTCCATGGAGACCAAGCCATGTTTTTCTTAAGATTATTGACGTTTTCAAATACTTTGTTTATTGGAGCATTGATTTTTATCGAACGTTGTGTTGAATACCTTGAAGGAAGAAGTATTCCCGCGACAAAAAAAGCTGCTAAAAGTATGGTAAAAACTACTGCTATTTTTTTAATTAATTTCATATTTATCTCCGAAATTATCCATTTTTACAAAAAATATAAAACAGCTTGTATGAAAAGGCTAATTGTATTTAATGAATTTGTCCCGATCTGTTGATCGGGACAAATTCATTAAGATTAAAGTGTCCGTTGCAGAACCTTATTTTTTGAAAATGCAAACTCGTATTCAATTAATTAGGTCTAAAGAGCAATTTGGTGTATGTAAATTTATTTGATAATCGAAGCTTTCGTCACTCAAACAGTGCATTTATCAAAAAATAAGGTTCTGCAACTGATATAGTTATATCCCTCTTTTTTTCAATTTTGTTTGCTGGTTGTGCAATCCCGATCTAAATTCGGACTCATACAGTGTATTTTTCAAAAAAAAGGGTTATGCAACTTAAAGTCACATTTCATTGCCAACAAGAAGGTTTTTCAAAAAGCAAGATTGTGCAAAAAATCTGTGATTTTTAGCAAACCCCGGATTTGCGATATTTTTTGGGGAAATGTTTTACTATATCCTTAATTATTAAATTATAACATCTAGTAATTAAGGTATTGGATTGTTTCTATGGTATTGGAGTTCGTTGAATTTTTCACCGCATTTCCTGTAGATTGCTTTAACAAGCTCCTTTCGGCATATATGACAAAAAGGGCTTTCAATATCCCTCATCTTACAGTGTTTTTGAGGGCGGTAAACACCCTTTGCGTGGTAATAAGCGCCTTCAAATGCGCCAATAATGCCGGAAGCTTTTGGATGCATACGCAGGAAAATATTCCATTTAATCTTTCTGAGTATATCGGTTGTATCTACATTAGGTTTTGATTTAATATCATCAATACTATAATTATCCGCGATTGCTTTATCGACATATTCATCCGCCAGATTTGCGATTGAGTGTCCGATTTCATGAAGGGCAATTTGGATTCCTGACTTATTATCCGCTGAGTAGGAAAGAATCGGGATTATTTTTACTTTACCGTTTAATACTGCTTTTATTCGTGAACCGGACCCGCCGTATTTTTTGGAATTTACCATGACAATTAATAAATCACATTCCGGAGCATTTAAAATATGCCTTATTATTTGGTTTGTATTTCTTGTAACTAGCAGGCGTTTAATTCCATAACATCCATATGCTGAGTTGAATACAGTATTTACCGTGTCCTTGACTGATGGATCTGCGCCTCTTTCTATAGAAACGCTTCTTATCCTGTAAATATTGAATTTATTTTTATAGTTTTTAAAGGGAAGCGTGGTAAAAAATATTTTTAAAAAATCTTTCGAATGCTTCTCAAAAGATCCTCCCTTTAAATTATCATTTTGTGTATAACCATCTCCAATGATTGCTATATCAAATCTGTTTTTAGGACTGCCGTTATTCAGCATATGGGTTAGTTTGAAACTAATTGAGCTATATTGAGGTTTGTCTTTTTTCAAATAATTGCGGGTGATTCTCTTGCCTGATAATTTTTCAGGCGGAACAGAGAAGGGAATTGTGTTTTTAGTGAAGTTGAATAATGCAATTGATGGAATAAAAAATGTTAAAATAAAAATAGCAGAAAGTATTTTCATAAATTCATCCATTGTTAAAATTAAAATACTTGTAAATAAAAGTCCCATAAAAAAAGGAACCATCCAATATAAACCGGATGATTCCTGTTGCCGAGGAAGGGCTCGAACCCTCAAAGACGAGACCAAAACCCGTTGTGTTACCATTACACCACCCGGCAAGACTGGATAAAATTAATTAAAACCCCGAGTATAGTCAAGAATATCCCCGGTTATACATCAGAGGTTAGAAAATTCCGGAAAAGGGAACAAAAAGAATTTTTTGTTCAGAGTCACATCAGTTGCAGAACCTAATTTTTTTGAAAAATGCACTGTTTGAGTAACTAAAACTTTGATTGCATAAAAATTTTACACCGTTCAAGCAGTTTCTTTGGCCAATTAATATAGTACGAGTTTGCATTTTCAAAAAAATTAGGTTCTGCAACGTCCAGCATCACAAAAGGTAAATTTTATCAATCAAATGAATTTTCGCTTTTAGCGAAAATTCATTTGATATAAAAAGTATTGCTTTATTTCAAAATTCATCTATAATCGAAAAATAAAACATATTGGAGAACACAAATGAAAAAATTTATAGTCATTATATTAATTGCGGTATTGGTATTTTCTGCCTGCAAACAAGAAAATTATATCTTTACAAAAATCGGCAAGCCGTCGAAAACTTGGGTAGGTAAAATTTTTAAACTTAAATTCGGACCTAAAAATAATAATGATCTGAAAAATATAGAAGTTATTGTAAAAATAAAATCCGCGGTACAAATAAAGAAATCAACGATCTGGGTTTTCCATACAGTAAAAGCTTATACTAAAAAAGGTCATGACTATTTATATTTTTCCTGGTTTGGAAGTAAGTCAAAACCTCAGATTATTTCATGGATGGAAGCTAAAAAAATGTAGTTTATTTATATAAGAATCCGATAATTTAAACATAATTCAACAAGGTACTTTTAATGTCAGATAGTTCTAATTTAATAAAATCAATAAGAAAATCATTATTTTTGATTCTCCTTATTCCCTGCACGTTATTTTCAGCTGATTTAGATACAATAGGATCAAAAAATATTTTTTTCAAAAATTTGGAAAACTTCTACAGCAAATGGGGGTATAAGCTTAAAAAAGCTTCGTATACCGGAGACTCAGTTATCCTTGAAAAACATTATGAGTATCTTTCAAAAAAACACCCAAAGGATCTTCCCATTCACTGGAACTTAATGACTCATTATGTAAAAATGGGAAATCTGATTAAAATAAAGGAATCCACAGAAAAGTATAGGGACGCGCTTTTCGAAAGAACTTCCTGGTACTGGAGACGTCATAATTTGTGGTATTATCTTGCAAGAAGTTATGGTTTCGATGGTAATTATAAAAAAAGTATAAATTTTCATTTAAAAAGTTACAGGCACAATAGATACTGGACAAATAATCTTTTTTACTTATATGAAATGTACTTTAAATTAAGTAATTATAAAAAGGCAAAATATTACCTGCGCAGTTATCTACATAGAAGTAGAATTTGGTCAAATACTTTAAAATATGCTGAATCATGGGGGCATTTCTACCTTAGAATTAATAAGCCAAAAAAGGCTTACAAAGCATATCTAAGATATTGTAAAAGACGCCCCGGTGATTTCTGGGGTTATTACAAGGTTTTTTCATTTGATTATCTAAAAGAATCCGAAATCTTAAAATTTTCCAAAAGTTACATAAGATATTCCCGTAGAAGTATTGAAAGCCTTTATAAAATCACATCTTACTTTATCAACTCCAAAAAATATAAACTGGCTCTAAAAATATTAAATAAATTAAAAAAATCATACAGCAGCCGTTATAGAATATTTTATTTCATGCTCATTAAAGCTGATATTTTGACAAAACTTGAATTGTATAAAAAAGCCGCAGATACTTTCATGATAATCTATAAAACAAGAAAGTCATTAAACGCCGGATTTGATGAATTAAGCTATTATATAAACAAAACCGCTGGATCTCTAATAAGAAGCCGCGAGATAAAAAGCGCGTACTTATTTATAAAAAAATATATGACATCTGATTTTTATAATAAAGAAAAAATGTTTTTTAAGATAGAGGAATACTTTATACGGGGACAATGGGAAAAAGCATATACGATTGCTGTAAAATATTTTTCAACACCAAAACTGGACTGGAATAAACTAAACTTCAATGATCTTAAACGTCTTACAATTATCGCTGGACGTTATAAAAAAAAATCTGTCTGCCGCTTTCTCTGGGGAAAATTTATAGAGATAAACCCCCATCCTTCATATTATCTTGAATATGCTAATTATATGAAAGAGATGAATAACCTGCAAATGGCGTATGAACTGTATAAAAAAGCCTATAACAAAGCAGCGTATTTAAGACATATTCTTTTTGATATGGTTTACATTGCTTCAAAATTAAAATTGGAAAAAGATTTAGGCGTTTTACTCAATAAAGCATACTGTATTTATGGAATAGAAAATGTAAAACATAATATAGATGAGAACCATCCTGATCTTTACGCCAGGATCAAAGACCTGGTATATAAAAAGCATAGTCGATAATAATTCAGGATAGTTAAATTATTTTTACTGTAT
>JAGLSM010000370.1 GCA_023135745.1 Spirochaetota bacterium
TACATTCGCAACAAGAGGAATACTTCTTAAGCCGACAGTTATTAAAGCCATTACAGATTCAGACGGAAAAACTATCAGCTCATCTTCACCCCGACCCATCAGAAGGGTGTTCTCTAATTATATTTCAAAAAAAGTAGCTTCATTCATGAAAGATGTTGTATCTCAAAACGGTACCGGACACATGGCTGTAATTAACGGTATTACTATTGAAGGTAAAACAGGAACCGCAGAAATACCAAGACCGGACGGCAAAGGTTATTATAAAGATAAATACAATTCATCTTTTCTAGGATTTTTCCCTTTTAAAAACACAAAGTTTATAGCGCTTGTTATAATTCAAGAGCCGAAAGGAGAACATCTTGGCGGAAAGATTGCCGCTCCGGTATTCCGCAGGATAGTTCTTCGGACTTTAGATTATCTTAAAAAAAGCGGATTAAAATAACTATGGATTATTTAAAAAACAATCTTGAATTAATCAAGCAAAATTCTATCAGCCTTTACAATATTATTAATGAAGCCCCTGATGAAGATTTTGAACTGGAAGTCGAAGTATCTAAAAAAGGTCCCCTTACAATGAAAACAAAGGGTGAAAAAAATATTTATCTTCACAGCCGTTACAATCCTGAAAACGAAGCAGGAAAAATAATAGAAAAGGGCATTGAAAATGACACTGATGTCGTTGTTATTGGAGGATTTGCCTTAGGCTATCTTCCCGAAGCAGTTTTAAAACTGGATAAAATACCGGATATAATTGTAATTGAAAAAAGTGCGAAAATCATTAAAGAGGCATTTTCCGCCAGGGATTTTAGACCCTTATTAACCAGCGGCAAATTTGATTTTCTTATTACAGGCAGAATTGAAGATGCGACAACTCTTCTTGACAACAAGGCAACACGTAAAATTTCCATGATTATCCATAGACCATCCTATGACCTTTTTCCTGATTTTTATCAGAACCTGAGAAATGTCATTTATTCGTTTATTAACAGTAAAGAGGTAAACATAGCTACTCTTGCAAGATTTGAAAAACTATGGACAAGAAACCTGCTTCGTAATCTTCAATACTTCATTACACAGCCGGGAATCAATACGCTGTACAATAAATTTAATGACGTACCCGCTTTTATTATAGGGGCCGGACCTTCTCTTTCAAAAAATATAGATCTTTTAAAAACAGCGTCCTCAAAAGGGATTATAATTGCCGTAGATACAGTATATAAAGTTCTTCTTGCTCATGGAATAGTACCTCATTTTGTAATAGCAGTTGATCCTCAAATAATCAATTTTCAGTACTTTAGAGGAATCAAAGATACAGACACCTGTCTTGTTGCAGATTCAGCTGTTAGTCCAACCCTTCTTCGTAATTTCAGAGGGAAAATCTATATTTCGTCAGTCCCCTTCCCCTTTGCCACATGGTTTGAAAAATTCTTTGGAGAAAAAAAGGGAATGTCTTCAGGAGGATCTGTTTCCACATCCGCGTTTGATCTTACGATCAATATGGGATGCAATCCTGTTGTGTTTCTCGGACAGGATCTCGCGTATTCAGATGACAGAATTCATATAAAGGGTTCTCCGGGTGAGGAAATATGGGAAAATTCCTCAGACAGGCTGACCCCAGCCTCCAGGAATCTTGCCGGTTTTTTAAAAAAGAATAAAACTATCAAAGCCGAGTCATACGACGGTAATTCCGAAGTCTGGACAGATAGAAAATTCATGACTTTTTTATGGTGGTTTGAAAACAAGATAGCGTCTTTACCCGGTATAAAAATTATTAATTCAACAGAAGGCGGCGCAAAGATCAAAGGCGCCATAAATGAAAAATTCTCAACATTATTAAATAAACTGCCTGATCTTGATATATCAAAAAGCCATGACCCAACAATCATCAATGAAAAAGAATTTAAAATCACTTATGATTTTATTGATGAATTCAAAAGGTTTATGACCTTTCTTAATAAAACAATCAAGGTAACGGATGATGGAAAGCAAATCTGTAAGAAACTCCTGATCTCAGAGGATCATGGGCTTTACAAAAAACTAAATAAGATAGATGCAGAAATTAATAGTGATAAAAACTTTTCATGGCTTATATCCTCTACCCTTCAACGTATAATTCACAGTGTCCGTGAAGGGTTTTCTATTTCCGATAAAGAAGGCAAAACTGAATCCGAAAAAGTGCTGAATGAAAGCAGACAACTTTATACCGATATTAACAAAGCCTGCTTGGAGATTAAAAAGTTTATGGGAAAGTATATTGATGAAAGGTATTTTGAGTAAGACTGGGGTAATTGTAAGTAGGATAGAACGGTTGAGTAGACTGAGAA
>JAGLSM010000371.1 GCA_023135745.1 Spirochaetota bacterium
TCTCTTGTTCAAAACGGATTCAGCAAGTTTTTAATAGACCTTTCATTTACTGAGCCTTCAAAACACACTTTCGGGCGTCTTGTAAAGAGATTACATGCAGGTGTCAGCGAGCAGCCAAGCACCCAGTTCAATTTCAAGAGAAAACTAAATTAAATGCAACCTTAAAAAGCTTGTTTTGGAAAATAAAAAATTACTCATTATGAATTGATATATTGAATAACAGCTTTAGTATTGCACCTGTATAAACAATAAACTGTTGTACAATCCCCTCGCGAACAGCCAAGCACCCAATTTAACTTCAAAAGAAAACTAAATTAACTGCAGCCGCTGGTTCCACCACAGGTAATGCATTTTAAACATGTCCCGTTTCTAACCATTGTCATATTTCCGCATGATTCACATATATCTCCTGTGAAACCTTTCAGCTTCGCGGTCTCTACCTGATCAGCCATTGTCGCAACCGCGGTAGCCTGTTTAACCTGTGCCTGTTCAGTTTGAGTTCTGGGAAGTTTTCCTGAAGGCCCGCCTGAGGTTCCCAGAGAAAAAGAATCAGAAGCATTATCCGGTTTATCGGAAGACTTTTCTTTGGGAGCTTTCTCTATTTTACCTTTTGGTGCATCTTTATCTTTTGGAACATGATCGGCAGGATTATGAAGCTCAGTACTCACCATCTCTTCTTCGTTATCAATATGTGAAAGGTCATATCTTCCAAGGTAATTTATTGCAAGTTCCCGGAATAAATAGTCAATTATTGAAGTGGTCATCTTGATATGATTATTTCCCATAACCATTCCGTTTGGTTCAAATTTTGTAAATACAAACGCGTCTACAAACTCCTCAAGAGGAACTCCATGCTGAAGTCCAAGTGAAATTGCAATGGCAAAACAGTTCATAAGACTCCTGAACGCGGCGCCTTCCTTGTGCATGTCAATAAAAATTTCCCCAAGCTGTCCGTTTTCATACTCACCCGTACGAAGATAAACACTGTGCCCTGCAACCTTCGCCTTCTGAGTGTAACCCTTGCGTCTTCCCGGGAGTTTTCTTCTCTGAGCTATGTACTTGGTAACGATACTCTTTACAACCTTTGTTACCTTGTCCTCAGCCGAGTTTTCATCTGCATTAACATCAGACAATACATCATTGTCAGCAACCGTATTGAGAGGCTGACTCAACTTTGACCCGTCACGGTAAAGCGCGTTGGCCTTTAAACCCATCTGCCATGACTGCATATACGCGGCCTTAAAATCAGCAACTGTTGCATCATGAGGAAAATTAACCGTTTTGGAAATTGCTCCGGAAATAAACGGCTGAACTGCTGCCATCATCTGGATATGCCCTCCCGAGGAAATATACCGTGTCCCTTTGCGGCCGCATTTATTTGCAGTATCAAATACCGGATAATGCTCGGGAAGAAGATGAGGAGCCCCTTCTATCGTCATGGTTCCGCATACATAATCATTTGCTTCATTGATCTGAGTTTTTGTAAAACCAAAGGCCTCCAGCATTGAAAATCCGGGATATGATAACTGTTCTTCAGTGAATTTCAGATTATCCCTGCAGAAATCTTCTCCGAGATTCCACCTGTTAAAAACAAACCCAATCTCAAAAGCAGCGGGAAGTAATTCTTCCAGTTTTTTTATGGTTTTTGAGTCAAACCCCTTTTCCTTTAAAGACTCATGATTTATATGCGGACATCCGGCAAGTGTACCGTTACCCTTAACATAGAAAACAATATCATTAATCTGTCTTTCAGGATAACCAAGTTTACTTAAAGCGTAAGGAATCGAATCATTTATTATTTTGAAATACCCGCCCCCCGCAAGCTTTTTAAATTTAACCAGGGCAAAATCAGGCTCAACACCGGTTGTATCACAATCCATTAAAAGACCAATAGTCCCGGTAGGAGCTAATACTGAAACCTGAGCATTTCTAAAACCATGTGATTTTCCCATTGAAAGAGCCCTGTCCGCATCTTCTCTGGCAGCTTCCAGGAGGTATTTTGGGCAGAGTCTGGGATTTATTCCCATTGGTTTTATTGTCAGATCTTCATACTCGGAAACATTTGAATTGTATGCTGCCCTTTTATGGTTTCTGATCACTTTCAGCATGTGCTCTTTATTTTTTTCATACTCATTAAAAGTACCAAGCTCTGAGGCCATTTCAGCAGATGCCGCGTAAGAAGTCATGTGCATGATAGCCGTAAGAGCTCCGGCAATAGATCTTGTCTCATTTGAATCATAGGGTAATCCCATAACCATTATAAGACTCCCAAGATTAGCGTAACCAAGTCCCAGTGTCCTGTATTTATAAGACAGATCCGC
>JAGLSM010000372.1 GCA_023135745.1 Spirochaetota bacterium
TTCTTCTATTTCATCTTTAGAAAATAATGGAATTGGTATAAGTTCATGAATATGCCTGCCGTTCATATTTTCATCATTTTTTAGAACTATTTTTGCGTATTTATTTAAGGATACAATTATACCTTCAAGATTGATTAAAACCACAGCACCTTTAACGGAATCTACTATTTCGCGGGATTTAATATTATTAAAATTCAACCCTGTATTCCTGCTCTTCTTTTTCACTGTTTTAAATAAATCATCTTTAAGCATCAAACATAATAAATGATTTTTCAAAATAGATGAAACAATTTTCAAAATCTTTTTTTTATGTATAATATCCGTTTTTTTGAAAACAAACTGAATAATACCTATTGTTTTGCCTTTATCCAGCAATGGAATAAAAATACATGATTCACCTAAGAATGGATATAAGGTAGTTTCTTTCTTTGTAATGTTCTTTTTAAGGATTTCATCCACGAGTATGCTTTTTTTAGTGATGTAAGCTTTATAAATCAGCCCTTCGAAAAATATATCATTAAAATCCTCTGATTTAATCTGTCGTAGAGAATTATAATCAAATAGAATAAATGAATTCTTTTGGACAGGTGTAAACAAAAAAACAGCGGTGCAGTCAAGTTTCTGAACAAAGAAATTCAGAATAACCTGAATTGAAGCTTCCGGTTTAGATTCAAGCCCGGTTATAGCAAGAAGCTCATTAATTATTTTTAAATTGGCGGATGAATCTTTATAATCAGACACAGGTCTAGGAAGATGACCAAACAATTTTTCCCTCGCCCCATATCCTTTCAAGATTGTAATAACTTCTTAAACCAGAGTTAAATAAATGAACAATAAAATCACCATAATCCAGAAGTACCCAGCCGGTTGAAGCCTTTGCCGGAGGATTTCCGGGTCTTAGATGTTTGTTTTTGAGAGACCTTAAAACCACCTGAGACAGGCTGTCAAGATGGGTATCAACTTCACCGGTTGCTATAATAAAATAATCAGTTAAAGATGTTAAACCTTTTAATTCTATTACAACTATATTCAGAGCTTTTTTATCCTCGAGAATCTTAGCTGTTTCAATAACCTGATCTTTAATTTCCATGACTATATGCTAATCTCTGTCTGGAAGTTAAGTCAAGGATTATATCCTGTTTAGTGACTTCTCTAACCAAATTTTTCTAAGAGTAGGAAGATATAATGATCTTTTTACAATACTCATTTTTTGATTATCAACTAAATAAATCTCATGAAGCATTTGACAATGTTACGGACGTTAAATAATTTTGCAATTTATCCAACCTCATCCTTTTCAGCTAGTTCTTCCCAACGATCAAGCTTCTGATTAATAAGTACTTCTACTTCCTCATAGCGATTAGATGCCTCTGTAATATTTGTATTATTATGATTTGCACCTTGGAATATTTGTTCCAATTCCGATTTTTCCTGCTCCAATTTTTCTATTTCATTGAGTAAGTTCTTGTATTCTTTTTTTTCGTTAAAGGTTAAACCTTTCTTTTTTGAAACTACTATTTTAGTATCTGAAGATATTTGCTTTTTTACTGGTTCAGCTTTTTGCTTCATCTTCTGGTTCTCTTGATAATCACTGTAATTCCCGGGAAAGGATTCGATAAGACCATTCCCTTTAAAGGTTAGAAGTTCTTCGACGACCCGATCAAGGAAATATCTGTCATGAGAAACAACCACAACACAACCGGGAAAATCGAGTAGAAATTCCTCCAATAGTGATAAAGTCTGTATATCCAAATCATTAGTTGGTTCATCAAATACCAGGAAATTAGGATTATTTAAAAGAATCCGAATCAGGTGCAGCCTTCTGCGTTCCCCTCCTGATAGTTTACCTATCGGTTCATAAAACATTTTTTTTGGAAAGAGAAACTGCTCCAGAAGCTGTGAAACACTAAGTGTTGAACCATCATCCCTTTTAATTAATTCTGCTTCTTCTTTTAAATATTCGAGCACACTCTGCCCTGAATCAAGATCCAAACTCATTTGATCAAAAAAACCAAAACAGGTATTCTGTCCGGTTTCAATACTGCCAGTATCTGATATTTCTTTTCCCAAGAGAAGCCTCAGCAAAGTCGTTTTTCCAGAACCATTAGGTCCAACCAACCCAAGACGTTCCCCTTTCTTAAATACACGCGAAAAAGAATCAACAACAAGATTACCGTCATATGATTTTGATACATCTTTTACTTCCAGAATTTTTTTACCCTGCCTTCGATGACCTACAATAAAAGACGGGATTTCCTGTTTATCTATAAATGAGGCATCCTTTACCAACTGCCCTGCACGCTCCTTGCGGGCCTTT
>JAGLSM010000373.1 GCA_023135745.1 Spirochaetota bacterium
TAAAAAATACAAACGATGCGTTTCTAAGCCATAGAAGAAGGCCGGGTTTTACAAAGCCCATTACATGCCCTCTTGACCAGCCGTATGCTTTTTTAATCCTTCTGCCTGTGGAGGCATTAATTGCCCATACATAACCTGTCTCTGCTGATGCTACATACATACGGCGGCCCTTTGGTCCGAAGGTGATTCCGTAGGGTGTTGATGGTACAGGCATTCTTTTAATCTTTGCACTGTTAATATGTATCAGATATCCGTAAGCTTTGCGTTTCATATATTTTTCAGTGTATTCAGCTATGAATATACGGTTAAGTTTGAGGCTGAACCGTATTTTGCTGATTCTATTATTTGGAATTATTCTTGCTATACGTTTAAACCCGGATTCAGTAACAGCGTAAACGCCGATGGCATTGTCTTTCTTCTTACGTCTGGAGGCAACTGTTACAATATCAACAGGGCCTGTTCTAAACATGGCATCATCTTCATCTTCTGAATCACTGTCGTTATCCTTGTGATCACTATCATCATTGTTCTTGCTGTCATCATCATGACTATCATTGTCATCATCTTTTTTATAACTATCATCATCATTTTTCTTGTCATCGTTATCTGTTTTATTGTCTTCATCGATTTTTTTAATAATTTTGGGTTCGTAGCGTGTAATGTAACATGTTTTTTTAATATAATCATATCCTGTAATGTACGTATAGTACGTGTAGGATGGTGCTTTGGAGAGAATAATAGCCTTTTTAATTTTATTTTTTCTTAAATCCCAGTAAAGGAAAATGTAACGTTCTTCCTGTCCGTACTTTATATTATTGCGTACTTCTACACCGGCAAGACCCTGTGTTCTATCATAAAAAAAGAGTTTTGATATATAGTAGCTATTGTACTTCCGTCTTTTTTTTAATTGTCCATCTACCAATAAATGTGTGTTTTTTCTGAAAAATTTTTCTATGGGAACAAATTTCCGGATTTTTCTAAATCGCACAAGATCATAAAGGTAAATATAGGGTTTATCCCAGTTGGCGGATCTGCCTATGTAAATCATTTTCCCCCTGTCAACAAAATGCAGTGTGCCTTTGGAAAATGTGGGACGGGATTTGAAATCCGATTTGATACTGAAGGTAGTTCTTGTTTTATAACGGAGTGCGTTAATAAAGGCAGGAAACAGCATAAACAGCAATATATTTATAACGATAAGTCTTTTTTTAAGCATGAAACTCTCCAATAAACAGTATTTAATGTCATTTTATATCAAAACTCAGATTTTTCCAGAGAAATTTTGGGGTCGGAGGTGTTTTTTTATACTTACTTCATATATCCCTTTGACTGAGTTGGTTAAAAAAATCTTTTCCGCCTTAGAGAGGTCGTCTATGGTCAGAATCTTTTCATGAACATTTTTCATTTTTTTAAACATATACTGTCTGTACACTCCGTTTAACAAACCGGATTCAACAGGAGGTGTGTAATAGTTGCCGTTTAAAAAAATGAAGATATTGTGTATTGTTCCTTCGGTAAGCTGATTTTTTTCATTCAGGAATACAGCATCCTCATAACCCTTTGAAACGGCTTCCTTTAAAACAGAATTATAGATGCCCCTGTTTGTAGTTTTATGAAATAAAAAAGGATTCGAAGAGTCAGTTCTGATATCTGATAAATATATTTTAGAATTTTTATTATCGGGGGTGGTTTGTATTAGAGTAGATTCAATATTTAATTGGCCGTCTTGTTTTAATAGAAGCCGGACTTTGTATTTTATGTTTGCTGTGAATTTTTTTGATATTTTGATTAAATAATTTTTTATATAATCTGTATTAATTTTAAAATAAAAATATTTTGATGATTCGAGCAGACGTTTTAAATGATCTTCTAATAAAAAATAGCTCTTATCCCATAATATTGTTTCAATGAGTTCAAAATCTATTACAGGCTTAGTCAAAAATGATGTTTTTAAAATGCATTCATTATATTCATCTTTGGCTATAGAATCGTAAACTATGCCGCTTCCAACACCCATGATGCCTTTGTTCTTTTTTAAATGAAGGTTACGGATTGCTACGTTAAAGACTGATTCTCCGTCAGGAGAAATATATCCTATGGCGCCTGTATAAATTCCTCTGGTATCCTGCTCAAGAGTATCTATTAATTTCATTGCACTTATTTTAGGCGCGCCTGTTATTGAACCGCATGGAAATATATTTTTAAATATGTCTACTATATTGAACTGTGGTTTTAGTTTTCCTTCTACAGTTGATGTCATCTGAAAAAGGGTCGGATATTTTTC
>JAGLSM010000374.1 GCA_023135745.1 Spirochaetota bacterium
GAGAGTCTCTGTAGTTGGCGATTTTAATCACTGGGATGGACGAGAGCATCAGATGATCAGCAGGGGTGAAAACGGTGTATGGGAGATGTTTATCCCGGGACTTGTGGAACGGGAGCTTTATAAATTTGAAATCAAGACTCAATCCGGTGCTATACTGGAGAAGGCGGACCCTTACGGATTTTCTGCTGAAATAAGACCAAAAACAGCTTCACTTATATGGGATGTAAATAAATATAATTGGTCTGATCAGGAAAAAGATTGGTTGAAACAAAGAGACAGCAGTGATCAGCTTTCCAAACCTATTTCTATATATGAGGTACATTTAGGATCATGGATGAGGAATGAGAATAACGAGTATCTAACCTATGGAGAACTTGCTGAAAGGCTTTCAAAGTATGTTAAAAAAATGGGTTATACTCATATAGAGCTTCTGCCAATTATGGAATTTCCTTTTGACGGTTCATGGGGTTATCAAGTAACAGGTTTTTATGCGCCTACCAGCAGGTTTGGAAATCCTGATGACTTTAAGGCATTTATTGAAGTCATGCATGCTCATGGGATAGGTGTTATTCTTGACTGGGTCCCCGCACATTTTCCTGTGGATGAACACGGTCTTTCGATGTTTGACGGTACAGCGCTTTATGAACACAGTGATCCCAGAAAGGGTTTCCACAATGAATGGGGTACACTCATTTTTAACTATGGCAGAAACGAAGTTAAAAGCTTTTTAATATCCAATGCTGTTTTTTTAATTGATACCTATCATATTGACGGCTTGAGAGTAGATGCTGTAGCTTCAATGCTGTACCTTGACTATTCCAGGCAGCCCGGAGAGTGGATACCAAATCAGTATGGGGGTAATGAAAACCTGGAAGCTGTTGTTTTTTTAAAAGAGCTCAATGAGGTACTGTATTCCTACTATCCGGGTATTCTGACAATTGCTGAAGAATCAACATCATGGCCTGCTGTATCCAGGCCTACTTATATTGGGGGTCTGGGTTTTGGATTAAAGTGGAATATGGGATGGATGAATGATTTTCTTCGTTATATTTCAAAGGAGCCGATTTATCGCAAGTACCATCATAATGATTTGACCTTTGGATTGATATATGCTTTCCATGAGAACTTTGTTTTGGTTTTTTCACACGATGAGGTTGTTCATGGTAAAAAATCAATGCTTGATAAAATGCCCGGGGACAGATGGCAGAAATTTGCAAACCTCCGGCTTGCATTTGGGTATATGTTTGCTCATCCCGGTAAGAAGCTTATGTTCCAGGGAGCTGAATTTGGCCAATGGAGCGAATGGGATGAGAGTAAGAGTATTGATTGGCATCTGTTGGAATGGGAAGACCATCAACAGATGGCTAATTATATAGAGACACTGAATAGGGTCTATAAAAAGTATCCGGCTTTTTATGAACTTGACTTTGATCTTGGAGGTTTTGAGTGGATTGATTTTTATGACTGGGAAAGCAGTATTGTTTCTTTTATCAGGAGGGGGAGGAATCCTGATAATATTATTGTAGTAGCAGCTAATTTTACACCTGTCCCAAGGTATGATTACAGGATTGGAGTGCCTATTCATACTGACTGGATTGAGATACTTAATTCTGATTCTGAAATATACGGGGGAAGCAATATGGGGAATGAAGGCGGATTCTACTCGGATGAAGTACCCTGGCAGGATATGAATTATTCTTTAAATCTTACTATCCCTCCTTTGTCTCTAATTATTTTTGCGCCCCAAAGGACAAATGTAGTTGAAGTGACAGGGAAAGTTGTAAGTAAGAAAAACAAAACTTCTGAAAAAATTAATTCAAAAAAGAAAAATCTTTCACAAGGACCTAAAAAAAACTACAAAAAAAAGACTTAAAACATGAAAAGTATTAGATTTTAGTGTATAAATACACAAGGGGGTGAAACTGGTTTCGACTGGCTCAAAAGATTGTTCACTGCGTTTCGGGGTTCAGATATCCCGTTAAAAATGCCTGGCTTAAATAATTAGCTGATAATAACGAATTAGCTTTAGCTGCTTAATCTAAGCAGCCGTTTTCTTGAGGTTTGTCTCCGGATCTTTTGAGAACGCCGCTACGGAGGCTGGCTGTTCGGTCATTCCCGGTCCGGATGGTGAGATTAAGGGATCGGTTTTTCAGGGGTAGAGCTTGCGGGTTCCCGGAAAAATTTAAATATAAACCGTAAGCTATAAACGTAGACGTGTTCTTTGTGTTTGTTTCAGGACGCGGGTTCGACTCCCGCCACCTCCA
>JAGLSM010000375.1 GCA_023135745.1 Spirochaetota bacterium
ACAGAAGCTGAATGGGAATATGCATCGCGATACAAAGACGGCATAAACTTGACACCCGGAGATTATGCCAGCGGAGCAACCAATGACTATAATAATGCGGCTGCCTGCAGTAATGTAGCATGGTGGAGTGTTAACTCAGGCAGTGATACCCATCCTGTTGGGAGCAAGGCAGCTAATGCCCTGGGTCTTTGCGATATGAGCGGTAATGTGTGGGAATGGTGTTGGGACTGGTATGATGCTGCTTATTATGATGGAGGCACTATGACTGATCCCACAGGTTCTGCTACGGGTTTGACCCGTATGTCTCGTGGCGGATGCTGGTTCCACTCTGGAGAATACTTGCGTTGTTCCCCGTCGGGGTGAGCGCAACCAAGATAGCGAGACTGCTGTGGTGGGCTTCCGCCCTGTGAAGACGGAGTAAGTGGGGAGAAAGACCGGGGGAAGCGCTTTTTCTCTTTTCAGAACAATATGATTCCCCTGAACTGCTGTAAACCGGCTGCAGTTATTAAAAAAAAGTCCTATAAAAAAGCTAATTAAGAAATAAACCCGTCCTTAGACATATTGATTTCAGCGGCCGCAACCGGATTGTTTATATGATACCGCTCAAGAACCTCGGGGTGCAGCTCTCCCATATGACCAACGGCAGCTCCATTAATTAATATCTTGCAGCCTCTGCCCTTCAGATACACAGGCAGATCAGCCGCCTCAAGCTTAAAATCAAGATCAAGTTCATACATCAACGCGGCAATAACCGCTTTCATATCGGCAAAGCCAACTTTCGAAGCTGCTATAGCAGACGCGAACACAATCTCCTCACGTGTGCCTTCTTCTTCAGAGGGATCAGCAAAGACCACCTCCCCGACTTCAAAATACTTCTGCGGAAGTTCATGGTTTGTATTATTCGCTGCTGTTTCTATTACTCCGCTCAACAGTTCCGTGCGGATAATTGTCTGTTCAATACTGATTGGATTATCTATTTCCGCGCAGTTTTCAGGAATAGGCATGCCGAGTTTTTCATACGCCCTGTCCTGCGAAGTCAACATTATATTGATTACTTCAAAAAAACCAAGACCCGTCATTACTTCTCTTATGCTCTGCTTTTTTTGTTCCTTGGGCAGGATATTTCCAATGGTAAATGATTCAATTAGTCCGGGTTTTATATTTTTATAACCATAGGCTATGGCAACATCTTCTATTATGTCGTGTTCATGCATGATATCATTTCTGTAGCATGGAATACTGACCTTACATTTTCCATTATCATTTACAGCGTCATACCTCATTTTTCCAAGATAAGAAATAATATCATCATCGGTCATTTCTACACCGATCAGTTTGCGGCAGTTTTCAAAATCTATTGTAAACTCCTGAGATTCCAAATGGGGAGTTACAATAGTTTTGTCAGGATACTTGACCTCAACTGAATATACTTCGCAATCCTTATCCCATTCCTTCATGGAAGACAGCATGATATTAAGCGCCTTGTTAATTACTTCACTGTTTAATCCTGTAACATCGATAAAGACATCTGTAGAGTCAATTGTTACTTTTGTATCCTCGCTGTTGATAATCGGCGGCATTGAGAGAACAGTACCTGCCTCGTCAACCAGAATGGGATATTTCTTCAGCGCGGAAAGTAAATGAGCGTAGGCCATACCCTTTGGATGTTCTTTTAAAATTTCTCCGGGGGTCTTTTTAAATTCATCACTTATCTTTACAGAACCAAGCGGAACAAATTTAATCCCATCGTTTGAAACACTTTTGTAGTTTATTTTATTTTTGATTTTATCCAGATTATATACACCAATACTCGCGAACTTTCTGTCACGGCCTAGCGCCCAATGAAGGTTTTCCTGGAGTTTCATAATGTTTTTTAGACTATCATCATTAAAACTGATATTTTTTACAACAGCACAAGTAATGTACGGGCGGTAGGATTCAGGTTTTGACATAGACGGATCTACTGTCACCTGATAATCGGATTTTTTTACATCGTAGTTTACAAGTCCGTTTTCAATACCGAGATAACCTTTCATACTCCTGGATAGTCCGCCGGCGTCAAAATTATCAGGCCGGTCCGCAAGTAGATCAAGGCGAAGCACTTCAGTTTGGGGAAGCAATTTATAATCTGTATTTTCCTTCGAGAATTCATGCGTACAAATATCGCAGGATTTCGGCAAGGACTCGGTCTTAGTATACTCGGTTATATTTTCACAGGATGAACACTTAACCCTATTAATCAATGTT
>JAGLSM010000376.1 GCA_023135745.1 Spirochaetota bacterium
ATAATTTACACCTTACCTCCGTCCCCAATATACTCTTTCCTTCTCATCTACCTCCGACCCTCACGTCTATTTCACCGACAGGTAACCTCCGTCCCCCTTTCCCACCCAAATAATCATTTTAATTTCTCGAAAAACATGATACAGTAGCCAGATGATAAACTAGACGGGAGATAAGCATGTCAATTTTAGAAGAGTATAAAGCATACTACAAAGCAAGAATGACCAGATACACCAATAATTCGCTTTACCCATTTTCCTATCAGAGTGAAAAGGCAATATCCGAGGCAATGGATTCTTGCGGCATACTTGAGGATTTTAAGGCAAAACTTGAGGCAGGGAATCTTAATATCAAGAATGGTATAGCCTTGCTTAAGGATAAATATAATGCGCGTATTAAACACTATGATGCATTGGAGGAAAAAATACGTGTTTTGGGGCCACGAAGAATTATAGAAAAAGTTGATGAAGCTAAGACCGATATGGATATGATTCAAATAGTTTTAGATATTGAGCATGAAAATAGTATGGAAATAACTGCTGATGAGTTTACAAGTTCATTTTATTCTTCAATTTGGAAAAAGCTTGAAAATATTGAAGAATATGAAAAAGCGGAAGTTCCTGAAAAATACAAGGCTGGTTTTCTTAAAAACGCAGAAGAGGAAAAAGAAAGGCTGCGTAAGTACTATGTCGATGAAAGTAAAAATAATATTGCATGGAAAGCTGACTGGAAGTTTGACTATGATTTGCTTTGGGAAAAACGTCACAGACGAAAAATACCAATGAGTGATGAAGTGCTTCAGAAGAAGATCAATCAAACTAAAGAAATAAGAGGGATAAACTAATGCCTATTGATACTATGATTTCAGGACCTATGCTGGATCCATTCCGTAATATGCTCAAAGAGTGTGAAGAAAAACAATTAAGCGGACCAAAATTTGATGATATGAAAACGCATCTAAACAGAATGAAAGAAATAGCAAATCAGCAAAGTGATCTTAATGAATTTAACGCGCAGCTTATGAAAGAGGATCTGTTTAGTAAATTCAGTATGGCTTACAGCGCGGTTCTTGCGGATGCAGCAAAACCTGCCAATTCCGGAGATACATCCAATTATGATGACGCGGCTCTTCTTAAAACAACTGTTGATGCTTATAAGGATTCCGTTCAGAGAATAAAAGATGGTCTCGCGGCAGCTTTGAAAGAAGCGGCAAAAGATAATAAAGCTGATGATACAACTATAGAAGTAGCCGCCTTGTTTAAAGATGAAGCATTGATTAAGCCAATTGAGGATGTTATAAAGCTCGGTGAATCCGGAATTTCACTGCCCGAATTTTTACGTATTCTTATTGAAAAAGGTCTGGATAAGGCGATGGAGGGTAGTGTCGTAACCCGCGAGGGTTATGTGTATCTTCTTAATTGGTCAAAGGCGGATATGCGATGTCCTTATGATATTAAGATGCGCGAAGAGATTCTTCAAAAATTTGATGAGCTTGCTTCGAAGGCTGCCTTTGGAGTTCCTGATTCGCTGGAGATGACACTGGACGAAGATACATTAGAGCATAAATACCATACTGCTATAGCCAAATGGAATGCTTGTAAAGATCTTTGGGATGATATTCTGAGCTATATTGATACATGGATAACCTCTTATTGTAACTATGCTCCTTTGATACTGCCGTGGAAAATGGCTGCGGATCCCAAGACTGCAGTCATAAGGACTCAGGATACTTATCCCGGATATATCAAGGTTAAACTTGCCAGGTTCGAAGAGTATTTTGGACTTCATTTTGAGGATATTTTTAAACTAAAGTCATTTATAAATGAGGTAAAAGCTTACCGTATTGAGTGGTCTAAAGAAAGGATTGTATTTCTCAAAAACAAAGTATTTCCTCATTGCAGACCCTTTAATCATCCTCCAAAAGAGGTTATAACGGAGGCGGAAAAAATGCATAATGAGAAACGTGAAATTAATCCGGAATTACACCGTTGTATTGAAAGACCAATGGCTTATTATAATTCTCAGTTTGGAGATGGGCGTTATCAGGAAAGATTCGGAACGGTTGAACCTAATGATAGCAAGGCTGCGCCTTGGGTGCTTTAGGTTTTTTGAAGGGATAATGAGCTTGCTATTGACAGGTATGTATATTGGAGTATATTAAAGTCAAGGTTTAAAATTTAATACATTAAGCAGGTAAAATTGTGCGGATTGAAATTGAAAAATTTGAAAAAATTGAAAAT
>JAGLSM010000377.1 GCA_023135745.1 Spirochaetota bacterium
AGCTCCTCACCTCTGAGTATAAAAGTATCCCATTTCGGATTGTACTTATATATGGCAAAATAATCTTCGTTGTTATAAGAAATAACAAAGGATCCCTCATTGATATTTACAGCCTTATTCTTCATCATCCTCTCAAGACTATCTGCATCATGAAATCTTTCATACTTTTTTAACTTTGAAGCCTGAAATAAAAAACTTCCGTTAGTCTTGATACCCAGAGCAATTGATTTCTTCTTTTTGAATTCGTACAGGGCCTTGTTTTGTAAAATCTTTACCGAATTCTTTAAATCGCCGTTTATCTCATAAATCTGATATTGAGTACTTGAAAAAGAATAAAGCGACTTCAGATCCTTAACCAGCAATTCCTTCATAAGGGAAATAAGCTCTTCGCGGTTTGAAATTAAATTTATATAATTTGTTGTTAAATTCGAAGCAAGGATAAGCATCGTAAATATTATTACAATCTTAGTGGTAATCGGAAAGATACGTGTATTGTTTATCTTCTTTCCAAAAACAGTTTCGAAAAAACTTCTTGAATCATCATTGTTACTCATGTTGACAATTATCAAATTTTATCATGATAATGTCAAGATGTTTTTAATTGATATTGTGCATCATATACAAAATGCTTAGATAGAAAATCTATTTTCAGTATTGACAATTTTTGCTGTTCGTATTATTAATCGTGATATGCTTAATAAGCCACAAGACTACTTAATGGCAATACCTATTAAGGGAAAGTGGTTCTTATTTTAAGTACCTCAAAATATATTATTAATAAAAAAAGATCAGTGTAGATCAGTTGCATCTGTGTCATCAGCGTTCTATAACTACCCTAAACCAACCTTCCGCAACCGATTTTCTATAAAAACTTGAGAATACCTTCCATGATTATTATTTTTCACACAGACAGCTCTTAAACAAAAAGAGCACTCATATCTTTCAAAAGGAAATCTCACATGGTATTGATTGTCGGCGGAGCCGGATACATAGGATCACATACGGTAAAAGAACTTCATAAAAAAGGCCATGAAATACTGGTCCTTGACAACCTCGTTCATGGACACAAGGAATTCCTTAAATGGGGCAAATTTGTAAACGCCGATCTTGAAAATATTAAACAGCTTCGCTCGATTTTTAAAAAATATCCGATTACCTCTGTCATGCATTTTGCTTCCTATATCAATGTTGGAGAATCCGTAACAGACCCAAAAAAATACTACATCAATAACGTCACAAATACATTAAACCTCCTCAACGTTATGATTGAGTACAGCGTTAGACACTTTATTTTTTCATCTACCTGTGCTACATACGGAACACCTGTATCCATTCCGATTGATGAAAACCATCCGCAAAATCCGATAAATCCATACGGACAAAGTAAGCTTATGATCGAAAAAATCATTGAAGATTACAGTAATGCTTATGACTTCAGCTATGTTTCTCTCCGCTACTTCAACGCGTCCGGCGCCGATCAGGACGGAGAAATCGGGGAGTGGCATAATCCCGAAACCCATTTAATCCCCATCGTTCTTGATGCGGCTATAAACAAACGGGATTCAATCGAGATATACGGAACCGATTATGATACACCTGACGGAACCTGTATCAGAGACTACATACATGTCACAGACCTCGCCGATGCCCATATAAAAGCTCTGGAATTTTTAGAATCCGGAGAAAAAAGTACCGCCTTTAACATTGGAACAGAAAATGGATATACAGTCAGAGAAATTATAGAAAAAACCATTGAGATTACAAAACGAGAAATCAAGGTAGTTGAAACAGGAAGAAGAGAAGGAGATGCAACCACACTTATAAGCAAATCCACAAAAATCAAAGACACACTCAAATGGGAACCGCAGCATTCATCTCTAAATGAAATAATCCAGTCAGCCTGGAACTGGCATAAAAAACTCAATAAGATTGAATAACAAATTCATCATAAGAATCAATTTTTTGTAACGTGGCTGTTTTGAAGAAAGTTAGACTGTTAGAGTCCCGATTTATTTGAGATTGCATAATCCAGCAAATAAAGTATTATATGAGTTGCACAATTCTATTTTTTTGACAAATGCACTGTCCGAGCAAATAATCACTGATTACTATATGAATTTACATCTACAAAATTGCCTCTTTTGGTAATTAATCAAATGCGAGTTTGCGTTTTCAAAAAAATAGGATTGTGCAACGACCATAAGTAAATCTTATGTTGATAGT
>JAGLSM010000378.1 GCA_023135745.1 Spirochaetota bacterium
GATGACAAAACCCTTCTGCAAAAACGCCTAGCTCAATTGGGACGGATCCTCGCCTGGGCGGCCGGCGCACTGATATTAGCGGTTGCCGGAATATCCTGGCTGCAGGGCATGCGCGATTTAAACCTGATTTTTATGACCGGTGTAAGTATGGCTGTGGCTGCCGTACCCGAGGGATTACCTGCTGTGGTCACTATAGCCCTGGCCTTAGGCGCACGCCGCATGCTCAAAAAAAAGGCCTTGATCCGGAAACTGGTAGCTGTTGAGACACTCGGTTCAGTAACCGTGATCTGCTCCGATAAAACAGGCACACTAACCCAAAATAAAATGCGGGTAACTCAACTGGTATTTGACGGGACCATCTATCCCATAAATGATCTCTCCAAAACCAAATTGAACAAACCGTTAAACCTGCTCCTGACCTGCGCCAGTTTATGCAACGATGCAGTGGCGGCCAGGAAAAAAGGGGCTCCGGCCATAGGTGATCCCACCGAAACCGCGCTTGTAGAAGCCGCTGCAGAATTTGATTTATTAAAAAATAATCTCGAAAAAATCAGTCCTCGTTCAGGTGAGGTTCCTTTTGATTCGGTCCGTAAAAGAATGACGACTGTCCACACCTTTCCAAAGAGTGGGCCGCTGACCTTTCTAAAACAAACAGCCGGCAAAAAAAGTCATGTTGCACTTGTTAAGGGAGCAGTGGACGGACTACTCAGTATCTCGGATCGAGTACTCACTTCAAAGGGAATTCAGAAATTAACACCCGCTCTTAAAAAAAATATTCTTAAACAAAATGATAAAATGGCAAGTCAAGCCGTCCGTGTACTGGGTTACGCCTGTAAACCTACAGATACAGCCAATCCCCACGGGCATACAGATATAGAAAAAAAGCTAATCTTTATCGGCTTAACAGGTATGGTTGATCCGGTCCGGCCTGAAGCTATAGCCGCTATCGCAACCTGTCAAAAAGCAGGGATACGGACTGTCATGATCACCGGAGACCATCCCATTACTGCCCAATCCATCGCCGATCAATTGGGGATGGGCGGCAATGGAAAAGTTCACACCGGCAAAGACTTGGAAAAAATGAACAACCGCCAGCTTAAAAAGGCGGTACGTCAAGTTTCCATTTATGCCCGGGTTTCTCCTGAACACAAAATGCGCCTGGTAGATGCCCTGCAGGCCAATGGCCAAACCGTATCCATGACCGGGGACGGAGTTAATGATGCGCCTGCTCTTAAGTCGGCAGACATAGGAGTATCCATGGGTATTACAGGTACGGATGTCGCTAAAGGTGCATCAGACATGGTTCTGCTCGATGATAATTTTGCAACCATTGTCTCGGCAGTACGGGAAGGCCGCACCATCTATGACAATATACGCAAGTTTTTAAAGTACATCCTCACCGGAAATGTCGGTGAAATTATTGTGATGCTGGCTGGTCCATTTTTAGGTATGCCCCTGGCTCTCTTCCCGATCCAGATATTATGGATCAATCTGGTCACAGATGGAGTACCGGGCATTGCCTTGGGTTATGAAGAAGCTGAATCCGATACCATGGCCCGCCCGCCTTATAAAACTTCCGAGAGCATGTTCGCCCGGGGCGTAGGGCGTCAAATCCTGTGGATCGGAACCCTTGTTGCGGCTGTCAGTCTTATGATCGGTGGGCTGTTTAAAAACCAGGGCCAGGTGTGGCAGACTATGGTTTTCACCACCCTTACCTTGAGCCAACTCCAGTTTGCACTGTCATCACGTTCAAGCCGAAGTCCTTTGTTTGGAAAAGGATTTTTTAATAATAAAATTATGATCATGACTATTGCCGGAACCTTACTCCTGCAGGTCTCGCTGCTTTACATCCCGTTTCTCCAAAAAATCTTCCGCACTATGCCATTGTCTTTTTCACAATTGGGAGTATGTTTTGCAGGAAGCATGATTGTACTGTTTGCCGCTGAACTGGAAAAATGGATACTGCGTATACGGGCCGGGAAGGTTTAAAACATATCATTATGATTTTGACTTTATAGTCTTGAGGAATTTTGTCTCTCGCAAAGACACCAAGGAAAAATTTAAAGCCAAATTTTCTTTTTTAGAATTTATGAGTTTACTTTACGTTATAAATATTCGTACTCTTATCAACCCTCTGCGAACTCATCTTTCTCTGCGGTTAAATAAAAACACCAAAGATATTTCTAACCGCGGAGGTTACTACTCAGGACGGAAACCT
>JAGLSM010000379.1 GCA_023135745.1 Spirochaetota bacterium
TTGAAATGCATAAAGATGCTATTGATTCAGGAGAGAATGTCCTTATTGTTGATGATTTAATCGCTACCGGAGGTACTATATCTGCTGTAATAAAACTCTGCGAGAGACTCGGAAGTAATATAATCGGAGCGGCTTGTATAATTGAACTGGGCTTTCTCAATCCCCGTGATAAAATAAAGGTTCCTGTCTATTCGCTTCTTAGATATTAAACTTTTTTTAGACTCTTGAACAATTATAGATAAATTTACTCAAGCTTTCCATCTATTAATCGATAATTCTAATGGCGCTGCTAACGCCTCCATGAAGCTGATAGATAAGGAACGTATCTTGACAGCATAGAAAAGCTGAGTAAATGAGACTTTACTTGGCTTTTTTTATTATACCTTCCAATATTGAAAATGTTGGGATAAGTTAATGCCAGGCACAGGATGTGATGCATGCCGGATTTGACAAGGATGTCAAAAATACGGCCTGGTTATGAAATAGTCATTAGATAGCCCCGATTCATCGGGAAAAATCAAACCTTGTTGGTATAAATCACGATTTATTCCATTTTCATAGCAAATTAAAGCTTGCAGAGATTTGTGATACAGGGTATACTTGGCAATATTAAAATATGAAGACGCTGTTATAACAGCTTGTTTAGGAGAAATTGAATGTCTCCATTAAGTAGAAATTATAAGACCGGTTCTGTAATTTACTTTGAGGGTGAAAAAGCCGAGAACGTTTTTGTGCTTCAGAAAGGTATTGTCTCGCTTAGTTATTATTCTCCTGAAACCATGGCAGAAACCCGTGAAAGTATTAAAAGCGGTGAATTTTTTGGTGTTAAATCAGCTTTAGGCCGTTATCCCAGAGAGGAAACGGCGCAGATACTTTCTGATTCAACTATCCTTGTATTTAGTATTCAGGAATTTGAAACAGTTGTAATGAAAAACCATAAACTGGTTATGAAAATGCTTAAAGTTTTTTCAAATCAGTTAAGGAGAATCGGTAAGAGTATCCATCAGATGCTGGAAAGCGGTGAAGGGGATCTTCCTGCCAATGAACTTTTTAAAATTGGTGAATACTATCTGAAGAATAAAAAGTTTAATCAGGCTCTATACGCCTTTACACATTACCTTAAGTATTATCCAAATGGTCAATATGCGGCTGAAGCGAATCAGCGTATTGAAATGGCAAAAAGCGGTGCGCAGACCGGATATGCTATAGCGGGAGACAGTCCTGCCGATGATACGTCTGCCGTCTCGTCTGCTCTTGGAACAGGTTCTTCTGTGGATAGCGCAAAAAAGTACTATGAGGCTTTTGCCTTTTTTTCACAGGGTAAGTTTGATAAAGCGCTTCAAATCTACCGCGATATTATTTCCAATTCCGAAGATATGGGTGATGAATTTGTAGAAAAATCCTATCTTGAAAGCGGGAAGTCTTTAGTCAGTTTAGGCAAACATCAGGATGCAATAAACATTTTTACTGAATTGATTAAAAATTTTCCAAATTCAGCCAATATGAAGGAAACTTTATTTTTAATTGGTAAATCCAATATTGAATTGGGTGATGTTGAAAAAGGAAAGAGTTTTCTTCAAAAAGTTATAGGCATGCCTCCAAATGAGAGTATTAATAAAAAAGCTCAGGTATTGCTGGAAGGACTTTAAGTCAAATGATGAATCTAAACGCGAATATGTTTGAGAAATTCGGAGTTGTATTTACTCCCGGGCAGGTAGTGTTTCTTGAATATGAACCTGGAGACGGTTTTTATGTTATACAGTCCGGGAGAGTTAAAATTTCAAAGGTTGTCAAGGAAAATGAGAAGATGCTTGATATTCTTGAACCCGGAGATGTATTTGGAGAAATGGCGATAATTGAAAATGCGCCGAGAAGTGCTACAGCAGTTGCAATGGATCATGTAAAAGCCTTGAGTTTCAACAAACAGAATTTCGAAATGCTTCTGCAGTCCAATCCGGCTATGGCATTGAAGTTATTGAAAATTTTCGCGAAAAGAATATTTGATCAGAAAAGAAGATTGATGATTTTAACTCTCGATGAGGATGAAGCAAAGGTTATGGATGTTCTTCTTATGCTTGCGGAACAGAAGGGTATTGATCCAAATTCTATTGAGCCTGTTGAATTAAATACAACTGAAGAAGATATTGCTTCATGGGCTGCACTTAAGCCTGATGTCTGCAGACGTGTCTTAAGTCATTATTCA
>JAGLSM010000038.1 GCA_023135745.1 Spirochaetota bacterium
TAACAAAAAGCACAAAAATTTCAATGACAACCGACAAACGAAGAAACATTGCCGTGTCAGCGCTTGCATTAACTAAAATTGGAAGAACACTTCCAAAACTTGCTAAATACCCAAAACTTAAACTTTTTGTGGTATCTTCATCGGGCCATGTTAAAAAACTCAATAAAGACAATGCGACACTTGGGGTTTTCTCACCCAACGGCCGTAAACTGATGGTTGTATATAAGGATGGGAAGCAAAAAGTCGGAGTTATTTCTTCCAGTCTCAGAGGCAGAATTACAACTATTGATAAAAGAACAACAACATCATATAACAGCGCAGACCTTGTCCCTTCCTGGTATGGTAATAACGCAGTAATTTATTTCAAGGAAATAGATATAATAGGTTCAAACGGTAAAGCAATACACGCGTTCATAAAAAAAATAAACGGCAGTGCTGTTAAAAATCTGCAGGCTGAAATTGATTATCTTATATCAAATAAATTTCATAACACAGGGAGCTTCTAAATATAACTATGGCGGTTTAATAGCCGCCGTAGCAGTTATTGATAATAACAATGATTCAACAGTTTTAAAATTTTAATTAACAATTCTAGTTAAAAAACCATTGTTTTATCCAATGAAGAGAATTTTATGAAAAAACTTGAAGATATAATAGATCATTCTATTGATAATTCCTATATAAAAGGGATTGTTGTTTCTTTACATAGTGATGACCGCTCATTTATCTATGCAAAGGGAAATATTTCAACAGAACAGCAATATTTTATTGCTAGTACCACCAAATTATATGTTTCTGCCATTTTTTTAAAATTAGCTGAAATGGGAAAACTACAATTAGACGATCCTATAATTGATTATATTTCGCCGGTTCTGTTATCAGGAATTCATCAGTATAAAGGCATTGATTATAGTGCAAAAATCACTCTACATAATTTATTATCTCAGACCTCAGGTCTACCTGATTACTTTTTGGGGAAACGTAAAAATGGCCGCAGTTTGCAGGATGAAATTCTTGCGGGTAATGATCAGACCTGGAATTTAGAAAGAGTACTTTTAGATATCAGTCAAATGAAGCCCCCCTTTCCTCCTGGTTGGAAAAACAGAGCGCTATATTCCGATACTAATTATCAGATACTTGGGCGAATTTTGGAAAATATTTATGGGTGTAGTTTAACTGATGTTTTCAAAAAAGAGATTTTTGAACCTTTAGGATTTCGACACACTTACCTGTATACAGATGTAAGTAATGATACTCCACAACCATTGAATTATAAAAAAAATGTGCTTAATATTCCAAAAGCAATGGCTTCATTTGGCGCGGATGGAGGAATTGTATCTACTGTAGAGGAGTCAATGATTTTTATAAAGGCGTTTATTAATGGTTTTTTCTTTTCAGACAGAACCCTTAAATCAATACAGGTATGGAAAAGAATTTTTTTTCCTTTGCAGTATGGTATCGGTATAGCCCGATTTAAATTACCGAGAATATTCTCACCGTTTAAACCTTTTCCCGAATTAATTGGTCATTCAGGATTATCCGGTGCTTTTGCCTTTTATTGCCCTTCCAAAAATACATATCTAACAGGTACTGTGAACCAAATTGCAAAACCGGGAACCTCTTTTAAGCTGATGTTGAAGCTCCTCAATGTATGGTGATATAGACTGAATTATTTAATCATTTTCAGGAATTCTTTTTCATCCACAATAGTTACTCCAAGATTTTCTGCCTTGGAAAGTTTACTTCCGGCACCGTCTCCCGCAAGCAGATGTGTTGTTTTTGATGAGATAGAGATAAGTACTGCTGCACCTCTTTTTTTTAATTCTATCTTTGCTTTGTCACGCGGTTTAAAATTTTCAAAACTTCCTGTTACACACCATCTTTGACCGACAAATATCTGCTTATCTTTCGCATTATCTTTCTTTTCATACTCCATTTTTAAACCAAGGTCAGTAAGCCGATTTATTATATCAAGATTATGACTGTTGCTGAATTCCTTTACAAATAGTTCCGCAAGAACATCACCAATACCATCAATTAACGCAAAAGCCTCAATATCTTTATTTTTTGCAGCAGATAGAATATCCCGCATTTTATTAAATCCATTTTCAACAAGTACTTCAACCGTACGTTTGCCCAAACCCTCAAATCCAAGAGCAGTTAAGACTGCCGGAAAGGGTTTGTTTTTACTTTTATTTAAACCCTCTCGTATAAGGTTTATTTTTTTTTCACCAAAACCCTCTTCATCCAATAACAATTCATAATTAAAATTATAAAAATCAGCCGGAGTTTTAATAAAACCCTTGTTAAACAAAAATCTTACAGTCTTTTCTCCAAGACCATTTATATCAAGACCGGCTTTTCCCGCAAAATGCGCGAGACGGCCGACAACTCTCTCGGGACAGAAAAAATTAGTACAGAAACTATGTGCTCCGTCCCTTTTAAGAGGAGTACCGCATTCAGAACATTCATCAGGAAGCACCCAGACTTTATTTCCGTCATGATTTTCTTCCAAAACTTCTTCTACAGCGGGGATAACATCGCCTCTCTTTGAAATAGTAACTGTATCACCAATACAGAGGTTGAGCATATTAATGTAATCCTGATTGTGGAGGGTTGCTCTGCTGATCTTGCTTCCCGCCAATTCGACAGGTTCCAATTCTGCTACCGGCGTAATCCTGCCGTTTCTACCTATTTGAGGAGTAATCCCAAGTAGCTTTGTAACAGCCTGCGGCGCTTCAAACTTGTAAGCAACAGCCCATCTTGGATGATGAGCAGTATATCCAAGTTTTTCCCTGATTGGAATCTCATTAACCTTCAGCACAAGCCCGTCTATTTCATAATCAAGAGAACTTCGCTGTTTTTGCTTTTGTTCTATAAAAGATTCGATATCATTCATATTCCCGAAAAACCAGGAGGGCCGGAGGTTTTTTGCGGCTTCAGCATCTTTATTCTCACTTGAAAAATATCCGATTTGCTGATTAATCCTAAATCCCATCTTGTCCAGATAATCAAGAATCTCAACATGACTAAAATCTGAGCCCTCTATATAACCTTCATATATAAATACATCCAAGGGTACCGCCGCGGCTTTCGAAGATTTTACACTTCTTAGTATACCCGCGGCAAGATTACGCGGATTTGAATAAATTCCGCCGGATTCAGCATTGTATTTTTGAAAAGATTTCTTTCCAATAAATATTTCACCGCGTACTACAATATCTATATTTTGATTCAAGTGAAGCGGGACGGAAGGAATTGTCTTTACATTTTCTGTAATATCATTTCCAACACTCCCGTTTCCTCTGGTAACAGCTCTTTCAAGTATTCCATTGCTGTAATAAAGGACAATGGAAGCACCGTCGATCTTTTGTTCCACGACAATACTAACCTTTTCTTCGGCAAGCCTGACAACCTTTTCTATCCATTGAGTAAGATCCTCAGTAGAATAGCACTTGTCCAGACTCAATACAGGTATTGTATGTTCAACTTCAGGAAGAGTATTATCCAAATCCGAACCCACCCTTTTTGTAGGAGAATCAGGATACTGTAATTCCGGATAATCGGTTTCTAATTTTGTTAATTCATCAAAAAGAGCATCATATTCTCTATCAGAAATCTCCGGCTCAGCCTTAACATAGTATAAATACTGGTGTTTCAGAAGAATCTTTGATAATTCTTTTACTCTTTCGTCATTTGGCTTAATATTCATTGAAAATAAATAGCATATAAAACTTATAAATGGAAGTTTTATATTGGGGTCGGAGGTGAATGTTTGTCACTCGGGGTCGTGAATATCCAAGAATTATGAAACGCTGATGACGCGGATTCGGCTGATTTACACTGATCTATTTGATCGGAACAAAAAGCATTAATGAATCAGTATCAGTTGCATAATCCTATTTTTTTGAAAAATGCACTGCCTGAGTAGATAAACATTGATTGCCAAACAAATTAACACCTGCAAAACCGCATCTTTCTGTAATTAATCATATACGAGTTTGCATTTTCAAAAAAATAGGATTATGCAACACCCTCTTACACATTAAGGCATTTGCGCTTACAGCGCAAATGCCTTTTAAAACATCAAATAGACAGATTAATAAATTCATGTTATGCTTTTACTATGAAATACCCATATTGTCCTAAATGCCTTCATTTTCAATTGAAACATGCAGATCCATTCCCTTATCAATGTACTCTATGGGAAATTAAATCGGTAAGCCAACACCCAACCTATTCAGTTTATAGAGCGACAGGACAGCATTGTAATTATTTTAAAGCAAAAAATATCAGCAAAAAAAATAAAAATAAAAAATCGGATAAAGAATCCGACTTTGACGTGAAAGTTTAATCCCTCGACTACTGCCTTGATAAACCTATAATCAGCTTAAGCATATCAGCCTTCTCTTCTCCCATTTAAACTTTTTCGTGTAAATTCGGGTGATGGCCTGCGGCGGTTCTTCGAATAGCGTGGTTCTTTTATTTTCTATTAAAACTTGCATTCCCCCATATTACATAGTATAATTACTATATAATATGGGGGTAATAATATGAGTGAAATGCTGACAAAAGAACGTTTTTTAACTGATGTTTTTAATTATGAAAAAAACAAAGAATGGAAATTTGAAGGGGATATTCCCTGTGTTATTGACTTTTATGCGGACTGGTGCGGACCATGTAAAATGGTAGCGCCAATTATGGATCAACTTTCCGATGAGTACAAGGGAAAGGTTAATTTTTATAAAATTGACACAGAAAAAGAAATGGAACTGGCAGGAACTTTCGGCATACAAAGTATCCCATCAATTCTTTTTGTGCCAAAAGAGGGTAAACCTCAGATGGCTGCGGGAGCTCTTCCAAAGGAAACTTTTAAGGAAATAATTGATAAAGATCTCCTGTAATATTGAGATCTATCCCGGTTGGGGCACGATGCATCGCGCCCCAATTGAACCCTAAAGTCTATATTTGACGATTCAATAAACTATTTCAAAATTGTTTTGAATATCATTTTATATTAGTATTCCCTATGATTAAAAACGGGTTTTCCTTAAAAAAAGCATTATTGTTTTTTATCTTAACCATGGGAGCAAGTTACCTATTTCATTATAACATCGATAACGATGTTAGAGATGGTCTTACCGGCCCCATTTATACAGGCACCGACACTGTTTACCATTTAAAAATTAATTTTAAATCCAAAGACCGGGCAAGACATGCTCCTTCGCATATGTTTGCATGGGATGATGTTTTCCATTTAAATGAATTCAAGACGCTGAATCCTAAAATATATAATTCTAAAACTTTTAAAAAAAAATTACCTTTTGTTTTTTTTGCTAAGTTTATAAACTTTAGTCTAATTAAAGGTATTAAATCTGAATCATTTTACTTTTCCTAGCAGTTTAATAAGGCCGAAATTAATTCTATTTCTAAAAAGTTTTCTAAGAAAATTTTCAGAAAAGCGGCTAAAGAGTTTTGTTCTATACTAAATAAAAAGGGAATCGCCTGCAAACCGGATAATAGAATAATTGTAAGACATGCAAAAACTAACTTCTACCTTATAGGAAAAACTTTTCAGAAAACTCTAATTACTATGATTTTGTTACTTATTTTATCAATTGTAATCTTTCATAAAAAAACAGAAAATCAAATCCGGAAAAAAATAGTCCGGCTATATTTATTTTTTTTCATTTTTTCATTCATTTTTATTGTTTCTCTACGTTCAGGTGAATATCTAAATCCCGAATTCGTAAATTATCCAAAAAATGATGTATTAGTCTATCAGGAAATATCATTTAAAAAAGCTGGAAATCCCCGAAAAGGATTCAATTATTTTTGGAAAGATATTCCACAAACTACATATTTTAAATGGATACTAATTTCTAAACAATTAAAAAAACTCACAGATCAGCAAAAGATAAGACTAATAGATGAATTTCCTTTTTCATATAAAACCGGAGAGGGTCCAGAATTTAACATAAAAAATACAAACCTGTTATTCGCAATGTCTTTCAATAAAAAAAGCCTTGATCCATTTAATGATACTCACTTATCAAATAATCATTCACTCAAAAAACACCTTAAAAAACTTAAACATGAATTTGATATATCTATTTCAGAATATATCAAAATCCTTAAAGAAAATAATATCCTCTTAAAAAGACATAGAAGTATACAGATAAATCAAAATTTCCCATTGCCCCTCAGAGATCCTGCTGATTTTGCGTGGATATTTTACTTTTTGATTTTACTCACTTTTGGAATTATAGTATTACGGATTAAAGCCTAATTATACAACATTTTTAATGATTAACACTTTTTGAGGGCAATATTGCATTATCATGAATTTAGGTGTAAATTTAGTCAAAATTAGATATAAATAAGTAAGGACATAAAATGATTGTAAAAAATAAAGACCAACGTGTCGCAGTGCTTGTTGATGTGCAAAATCTGTACTACTCTGCAAAGAATCATTTCAGCAGCCGAATAAATTTCCGCAACCTGCTTTCTATTGCGCTTGAAAACCGCACCCTCATTAGGGCAATTGCCTATGTAATAAAAGCCGACGAGAGAGAAACAGAATTCTTTGATGCGGTAAATAACGCGGGATTCGAAATCAAGGAGAAGGGAATACAAATTTTCCCGGATGGTTCCAAAAAAGGAGATTGGGATGTTGGAATAACAATGGATGCAGTTCGATTGGGAGAAAAAGTCGATTCCATTGTACTTGTATCAGGTGATGGAGATTATATACCTGTAGTTACATATCTACAACAAAGGTTCGGTTGTCTTGTTGAGGTAATAGCCTTTTCCAAAACATGCAGTAATAAACTACAAGAGACAGCTGATGACTTTATAGCAATTGAAGACCATAAGGGATCTCTTTTGTTCCGTATAAAGAGAAATATAAAATCCGGAAGCAACAGAAAAACACCGCCCAAAAAGTATAACACAAAAACAAATCCATCTGCTTCAGTATCTAAACCATCCGATTCTAAAACAAGGTCTACCTCTCCTATAACGAAGCTGAAAAAGCTTTTTAAAAAGGAATAGTTCTGCATAACCTTTCTTTTTTAAAGTTACAGAGTATTTTGGTTTATCCCGATACATCGGGATTTCCACATTCAGTTTAAGTTCGTCTCTCGCAAGCCGCTAAGTGGATTTTATATTTTGGTATATTAACTAATTCTTGTTATTCCGTTCATTTATTAAATCAATACTGAAAATAAATCACACTCTAAGATTTTTTCTTCTTTAAAACACTCCTGAATTTCTCCCAGGCATTGTTTTTTTCATTCTTATGCGGACATTCGGGTGCGTGTTCTTTTTCTCTATATACACCGTTTTCTAAATCATCCTTGTGAACAGGCTCAACACCCATGTGCTTTAGTTTTTTTATAAGGACTCTTCTGCGGGATGGCGTATTCCAGCAACCCGGACAAATCGCGGCGGTACTGAGTTCTCCATCATCCAGATAACGGACACGAATCATCCCGCGGCCTTCAGAAATTACTTTTTTCCGTTTTTCTGACACTGAAACCTCCGGCAAATTACTATACCTGAAAGCTTTGATTTCTCGGAAAAACCATTAAAAACGCATAGTCAGACCAAATTTATGTACAAGTGAAATAGTTTTACCTGTCTCATCATCATAATTTTCAATAAGGTTTTCCCCGTCCAGCAAAAATTGTGATGAGTTTATTCCGTAGAATAATGACGGATGAGTACCGGCAAGGGTTAAAAAGTTAAGAGTTACCTCTAAACGCAAATTCCAGAAAGTGACCTGAAGATTATATTCATCTCGATAATAAACATTATCCGCGGTATCAAAATTATACATAGTTATCGAGCCGGAGGATCTTAGAAAATAACCTGAAAGCCGCAATGAAATAGGTCCAAAATTATAAAAAAGTCTGCATCCAATAGACCATCCGGGATTAAAAAATTCCGAATCGTCAGTAAATGAATAGTTAGCGTTAGTGTTCGCATTTGTTGAATCTAGTCCCGTGCTGTTCTGATAAAGAAATCCCATAAAGAGTCCTGCTCCTCCATAAACCTCAACAAAAAATTTCTTACCGCTCTTATATTGAAATGTAAACTTGCCAAAAGCCTGAATAAAGGCAAGTTCCCGGTCATCGTGATATATTTGCACTATTGCCCCATTCGTATTTATGTTTGTATCTGCGTTTATCAGTGAATACCGGTTCTCACTGTAGGTGTATTCAAGGGCCAGATAAGGAGTCATACTAATAGAAAAACGGCTGTTTGAATTTTTTGATTGAATAAAACGGAATTTAATAAGATCCATTTTTACACTTAGACTTTCATCGAGTTTGTAATCAGATTCCTGCTCCAGCTTGTCAATATCAAAATACTGCTCAGATTCCTTCTTGGTAGTTGTCTCAATCTCGATCCAGCTCAAAAGACTTGTGTTATAAAATAACTGCCCTGAAATATAGCCATCTATTGTACCGCTGCTGTTTGGAAGTATCCCTAGTACAAAAAAATTCTTATCAATATCCATTTTTTTTTCGGCAAGATTTTTTTTAGTGTCGAGATCTTCTTCAGCATAAAGATGAACCACAAAAATCATCAAAAATAAAACAAATAAGCATATTAACCTTTTCATATATTACTCCTGTTATTCTGTCTTGAGTTTTAGTTAGAATTTTTCAATAAGCAACTTTACATCATGTTTACGATTTTATCAATAGTTATAAATACTTTAATAATTTAAATATTGAATATCTCATTAGATATCGTTGAAAAATAAATTTTCAGGATAAGTGCCCTTATGTTTGATTAAGCAAGTCTGTCTAGAGGGATAGCTCATGATGATCGTGGTAGAAATTATCCCTGAGAGACTTTACTTCCTCATTTTCCATATAGTCATCAAAGCGCATCTTTTTGTCAATTATTCCGCCGGGGGTAAATTCAATTATACGGTCAGCGATTGTATCAATAAACTGATGATCGTGAGACGTAAACAAAATAATTTCTTCAAAATCTATTAGAGCATCGTTAAGAGCTGTTATTGCCTCCAGATCAAGGTGGTTGGTTGGTTCATCAAAAATCAAAACGTTCGCGCCGCTTAACATAGTTCTTGAAAGCATGCAGCGCATTTTTTCACCTCCGGAAAGAACTCCCGTTTTTTTAAACACATCTTCACCTGAAAAAAGCATCCTTCCCAGGAAGCCTCTGACAAAGCTCTCATCAGTATTTTCCGTCCAGCCTTTTAACCAGTCAATGAGATTCTCATCATTTGAAAAATAGGATGAGTTTTCTTTAGGAAAAGATGAAAGGGTAATTGTCTGTCCCCATGTATAAGTTCCGCTGTCAGGTTCCATTTCTCCATTAAGAATTTTAAATAAAGCTGTCTTCGCGTTGTTTTCCTGTCCCACAAAAGCAATCTTTTCACCTTTATTAATCGTAAGGTTGAAATCCTTAAACAAAACTTCTCCATCAATGGTTTTGCTCAGCCCTTCAATATTTAGAATTATATTTCCGCATTCCCTGTTGGCCTTGAAAGCAATGTAAGGGAATTTTCTTGAAGTTGCAGGAATTTCATCAATAGTAAGTTTTTCAATAAGCTTTTTACGGGAAGTAGCCTGTTTAGACTTAGAAGCATTGGCACTGAACCGCTGAACAAATAACTGCAGCTCTTTGATCTTGTCCTCTTTTTTCTTATTTGAATCCTTATGCTGTTTCATACCCAACTGACTTGCGTGATACCAGAAATCGTAATTGCCCGCATAAGTCTGAATCTTTTTAAAATCAATATCAGCAATATGGGTGCAGACCTTGTTTAAAAAATGCCTGTCATGGGAAACAACAATAACAGTATTTTTAAAACGATAGAGGAAATTCTCAAGCCAGGTAATGGAGCGCAGGTCAAGATGGTTCGTAGGTTCATCAAGAAGAAGTATATC
>JAGLSM010000380.1 GCA_023135745.1 Spirochaetota bacterium
TTTTTAAAACAATTGACACCTCAGACAGGGATACCTTTTTAAACTGGGGTATAAGTGATGCCGTATACATTGATAAAAAACCACTTAGATCAGGACCTCCACTAAGTTATAAAAAGATAAAAAAGAAAATCTTAAAAAAAATGAAACACCTTTAAAACTTTACTCTAAATAGAGAAAAAAACTGTTGTACAACGTTCAAAATCCTTAAAATACTTTATTCAAAAATAAAGAAATGATTTATCTTTTCGTTCATTGTGGAAAAATCACCCATCTTTTATTAACTTTCTACTCTTATCAGCTTATATCTGATTAAAAAAATGATTTTTACTAGCGGAGTATTTTAATGCCACAAACAAAAAAAATCGGCAAGTTTATTTTTAAACCATTATTGGACGAACATAACAAAATCGCCAATATAGTAAGTCACCTCGATCACGAACTTTCCATTATGATCGAAAATTCCGAACCTGACACATCCTTTATTGAAATATCGATTCTACTGCTCAACAGTTATACAAAACGCTACCACGAGATTGAATCAGAAATTTTAGGTCACTTTGACCAGTATAAACTAAACCTCGAAGAAAAAATGAAAATTGTGACTCTCTTTGAGGAACACAGGGATAGTATCCCGCTGGTTGAAGAATTAAACAATTTACAAAAAAACCTCATTGAGGGCGGAAAAAAACTTCCCGAAACCATCAAAAAGGCCCGTTCAATTTGCTATGATATACATCATATTCTCCATAAATTGGGAGAAAAATATTTCACCAATATCCTTCTGGATAATGAAAATCACCTGACTATAAATAAAAATTCCGGCAGAAGACATGACCGCCGTGAAATGAATATTCACGCACAGATAGTAGCCGATACAGTAGAAGAATCTGCTGAATGTCTCATTATCAATATCAGCGACGGTGGACTTGCTCTAATCAGCACCGGAAAATTTGAAGTAGGTGTAGATATAATGATCCGATGTCCAATACCAAGCATACCTCTCATACATGGAAAGGTATTGCGTAAGCATACACTTAAAGATTCTCAATTTGCCTACGCGCTTCAAATTGTCAATGTTTCAGAATGTCTCAAGCTTGTTAATAGACTGGTTACAAGCAATAAATAGTAATTATTTATCTACACCAAGTCTTTTCGCGTCTTTTGAAACCTGCCGTCTAAGCAGTTCAAACTGAGCATACTGCTGAATAATATTAAAACTCGAAATAAGTCTCGACAGCTTATAGTTCCCGTCTTCTCTATACAACTGCTGTGATTTATTCATGAGTTTCCAGCTTGCATCAAATTCCGTATCTTCTTTTCTTAATTTGCTGTTAACACTCCAGAGTTTCCAGTTTGTCTTCTTTTTATCCTCTTTACTCAATTTTTCCCTGAGTTTACCTACTTTGACAAATTTCTGAATCATTTCTTCTTTGAGTTTTTTTATTTTTACTTCAACTTTTTCAGCATCCGGCTGTCCTTTTACAATCTCGGCCAGTTTAACCATTGACTCACGGTACAGACTTCCAATTTTTTTAGCAAGACTTTCAGGATTTGCGGATTGACCGCATCCGGTAACTACAGCAAAAACAAGTAAGAATCCTGTTATTTGTAACTTTTTCATATTTGCCTCCCTGATAAATGAGATAATACATATTTCATAATACTTTTATGATCCTGTCAATAATTAAAACTTTTGCACAGCAAAACACAAAAAAAGCTGCCTCTATAAGAAAAGGCAGCTTTAAACATTTTTACTAACTATTTAGAAAGGAGCGATGATACGTAGATAAGTATGTGTTTCGCCCAAACTTTCTTCTGATGTATATTTGTTAACATTTAACCAGAATTGAATTCCGCCAACAGGAACCATAAGAACAACACCGTATTTCGGCTCTGTACTTACCGCTATAGAACTCTTGGTCAATTCCATTTCCAGCTTGATAACTTTAAAAATCTTTGCGGGACAAGGAAGATTAACACCAAGTGTTGTAAAAAGGTTATTCTCTGTGCTATCATCCATATCCGGAGCACCTACTTCAGCGTAAAAAGAAAATTTACTTGCTTGAATTGGTGCTATACTAAGATTAACAGACCATGCGGTACGACTGATAGATAGATTATTTATCATAGTTCCTGCGCTTGGAGCACTTACGATTGAAGTCAGATTTCCGCCGTCAGGACTGTCATAACGTGCTAA
>JAGLSM010000381.1 GCA_023135745.1 Spirochaetota bacterium
GAACTTATCGCGGCGAAAGAAGGGCAGAGTGATATTGATCTTAAAACATTATCAACAACTCTTGACAGGTTAAGGGACGCTCAAAAGACAATTGGTGCTCTTGAGAACCTTGATGAGTATCAACGAAAAACAGAAATTGAGATGGACAAGATATTAAATGCATATGAAGCGCTTTCCGATCTATCAAGGCTCGAACGAATCAATGCTGATAAAACTATAAAGGCTCATGAGGCTGTCTCGGAACTTGCCAGGCAGGAACGGATCAGGGCAAATGAAATCAAAATCCCGGTTGACATGGCAATTGTTAATGAGACAATCAATGAACTTAAAAATGCTGAAAAAACAATAAATGCGCTGGAAAACCTGGACGAATATCAACGTAATAACAGGCTGCATCTTGATAAAATTATAACCGCTTATGAAGCTTTAAGTGAATTAACAAGGATAGAGCGGCTGCAGGATGTGAACACTATTAAAGCGCTGGAAAATCTTGATGAGTATCAACGTAAGACCCATATCGACATGGATAAGACTATTCATGCTTTTGAAAATCTCGATGAGTATCAGAGACAGAAGCATATTGACATGGATAAAACAATAAATGCATATGAAAATCTTGATGATTTTCATAGAAAGACCCATCAGGAACGTGATAAGACTGTTAAGGTTCATGAGTCCGTCCTGGAGTTCTCAGGCGAAGAGCGGCGGGTTCTTAAAAAAAGAGTGGAAGAATGTGAAAAGAATAAATCAGGAAAAAAGCATTCTAAAAAAATCAGAGAAGCAAATGAAACTGCTAAGAATCTTGAAAGGAAAAGAAAGTCCGATAAAAAAGATTAACTATGGAAATTATCAATCATAAAGTATCATTGGGAAACATAAGTTCAGAAAGTCTGGTTGGGAAATACGGTTCTCCTCTATTTGTTTATGAACCTGAACAAATAATAAGCCGGTATCAGAAATTTAAAAATGCAATAAAGTATCCCCACACACAGATTTACTATGCCTGCAAGGCTAATTCTAATATATCTATAATGAAGCTTTTAAAAAAAGAAGGGTGTTATATAGATGCTGTGTCAACCGGAGAAATATATACTGCGTTAAAGGCCGGTTTTTCCAGTTTTAACATACTATATACCGGGGATAATATAACCGATGATGAGATGTTTTACTGTGTTGATAAAAATATCAGGATTAACATAGGTTCACTTTCCCTCCTGGAAAGATATGGTAACCGTTTCAGAGGTACCGATGTCACTGTTAGGATTAACCCGAATATCGGAAGTGGTCATCACAGTCACTGTATAACAGGGGGACCGGAGAGTAAATTCGGAATTTATATTCATGATATTGATGAGTTGAAAAAGATAGCTTCAAACTACAGGTTGAGGATAAGGGGTATTCATTCTCATATCGGATCGGGTATACTGGATATACCGCTCTATCTTGAAGCCATGGGGATTATTCTTGACTGCGCGTCTCAATTCGAAGAGGTGAATTTTGTAGATATTGGCGGCGGGCTTGGGGTTCCATATCATCACAAGGAAGAGCCCATTGATATTGAAATACTTGGAGAGAACATTACCAAGAAGTTTCAGAATTTTGCTGACAAACGTGATGAAAAGATTACTCTTGCTCTTGAACCCGGACGTTTTCTGGTGGCTGAGGCGGGCTTTCTTTTGACTAAAGTTGTATCAATAAAAAAGACACCCAAGTATAAATTTTTGGGCGTAGATTCAGGTTTCAATCACCTTCCAAGGCCGTTTATATACGGAAGTTATCACAGAATCCTCAATGCGTCCCGTCCTGAAGCTGAACCGGAGGAAATTGTGGTATCGGGAAATATCTGTGAAAGCGGTGATATATTTACTCAAGGTAAAGAGGGTATTGAAACCAGGTATATTCCCAAGGCAAGAGAAGGTGATATACTTTGTATTTGCAATGCCGGAGCTTATGGATATTCAATGTCATCCAATTATAATAACCGTCCGAGACCCGCAGAAGTATTCGCGGAAAACGGAAAGGATAAATTAATAAGAAAAAGAGAGACTTTTGAAGATCTGATAAGCAATCAGGTTTATTAAAAGATGAGTTTTTTGCCCCGATGTTATCGTGGCAAAAAACTCAAATGGATTATATATTTATGATGGTGTTGCACAACCTTATTTTTTTGAAA
>JAGLSM010000382.1 GCA_023135745.1 Spirochaetota bacterium
TTATTAATAGAAGACAGATCAATCATGTCTCCGAGTCTAAAAGTACCCTTATCCTCACTTTTATACTGGTTTACCAGTTCTTTTTCGACATCTTTATTATAATCCTTTATTGATAGAGAAATCTTAGAACTATTCATGTCAATATTAAGAAACTTGACATTTACAGAGTCCCCGACCTTAACCACTTCTTCAACCTTATCTACTTTTTTATTAGATAATTTTGAAATATGAACCAGTCCTTCAATTCCAGGTGAAAGCTCAACAAAAGCTCCAAAGTCAGAAACCCTGGTCACCTTGCCTGTCATCTTGGATCCCGGAGGGTTATTGTAACTAAAAACAGCAAGCGGATTCTCCTCAAGCTGTTTAATACCAAGACCTATCTTTTTATTTTTTTTATCAATTGAAAGGATCTGCACCTCTACCATATCTTCAACAGAAAACTGCTTTTTTGCATCATTGTCTTTTTTATCCCAGCTTAGGTCTTCTTTCCTCACAAGTCCTTCTATGCCGTTTGAAAGTTCAACAAAAATACCAAATTCTGTTATGTTTACAATTTTTCCGGTATGTTTTGAAGCAAGAGGGAAATCCTCTTCTATTGAATCAAATGGATTCTGAAGTAATTGCCGGAAGCCCAGTGAAATCCTTCTCTTTTCCTTGTCAATTCCAAGAATTTTAACTTGTATCTCAGAACCTGTTTCGAGTACCTGTTTAGGGTGATTAATCTTTTTTGTCCAGGATAGTTCTGATATATGAAGTAAACCCTCGATGCCTCCAGCCAGAGAAACAAAAGCACCAAAATTTTCAAGTTTAACAACTTTCCCCTCGACAACATCTCCAACGTTATGAGCTTCAGAAAAAGAATGTATTGGATCCGGTTCCAGATCCTTTAAGGATAATGACACCTGATGCTTTTCTGTATTAATTTTTAGAATTTTAACTTTAACTTTATCACCAATACTAACAAGAGAACTTGCCTTTGCCTGCTTATTCCATGAAAGATCTCCAAGAGAAATGAGCCCATCCATTCCGCCAATATCAACAAAAACGCCAAACCTGCTGATACCGCTGACAGTACCTTCTATTACATCTTTTTCTTTTATCCTGCTAAAAACCTCTTGTATGTCTTCTTCTCTCTTAGCAGACAGAATATCCCTTCTCGAAGCAACAACACTGAAATTCTTGCCCTTATCAACTTTTATTATTTTAAAATCAAAGATCTTTCCAATATATTGTTTAGGATCCTGTACCCGTGAAAGTTCGAGGTGACTTAATGGAACATAGCCCGGAACACCGTCAAATTCGGCCATCATTCCACCCTTGGCTTCCTTAACAATCTTGCCGGAAACAAGTGCTCCGGTTTCAAAAGCATCTTCAAGAGTTTTCCGCATAACCCTCGACAAAGCGCGTTTCTTTGATACAACAAGTTCCCCTGATTTTCCATGGGTTGTAAGAACCACTACCGGAAATTTTTCTCCCTCCACCGGAGGCGTATCAAACTCTTCAAGTAATATTTTACCTTCAGATTTATAACCGACATTGACCCATACGGATTCGTTGTCAACCATAACAACGGTACCTTCAATAACTGCACCTTTTTGGACTGACTGCATTGTGGAATGTGCATCCAAATCGAGTGTGGCTGTTTCCATTGTCATATCTTCGCTGCTTTCAAGTTTTTCTTCCAAAGCATACTCCTTTGTCTCTTAAAGCTAAAAAATAAGCATAAATACCTATCCAGGCAATCAAAGCAAAAATATTTATCTAAATCTATAAAAAATATCTTTAAAGGTTCATCTTTGGTTAATTTATTTTTAGTTATAATCATCCCTTAAGAACTGAATGAATTCTCTTAACCTTTTCAATAAGTGACGCAAATCTCTTTGGATACAATGACTGTGCTCCATCTACCATTGCATTGTCAGGGTCATTGTGCACCTCTACCATTAATCCGTCTGCTCCGGCCGCAATAGCTGCCAGTGAAATTGGTTCCACATAGTCCCAGATTCCCGCTGCATGACTTGGATCCACAATTACAGGAAGATGTGTTTCTTTTTTTAGAACCGGTATTGAACATATATCCATTGAATTCCTTGTCGAAGTCTCAAATGTTCTGATACCTCTTTCACAGAGTATGACATTTTTATTTCCCTGT
>JAGLSM010000383.1 GCA_023135745.1 Spirochaetota bacterium
TTATCACTTGAAATGAGATCCGCGTCCCCGTCCCCGTTTACGTCTGCTGTGGCTATTTTATGCCCGAATCCTGAATTGACATCCCCGATCAAACGAGCATTAGCATATATGGCTTTGTTAACTGTAATTCCCGAAGAAAAGATAGACTGCTCCTTTTCCGTTTTCAAAATTGCTTGCTCCAACCAATAACTCCATATAACCATTACCGGTTACATCACTCAAGGCAAGTGAATTACCAAACTTGCTGTAATCAATTCCTGTAATAACCAAATCAGCTGAAGAGGCAAATGAAGAAGAGATTCCCGAAGCGCTTCCATAGTATATAAATACTCGTCCCTGATTATTAAACCATTTACTTTAAAAAGGCTTAGCACCATATTTAAAAATGCTCCGCATTATATTTCCATCTATTTTAAATTTTATATTATTTCCGGGAATTTTATCTGACCAATCTTTGATTGATTTCAGGATTACCGATGAAAATGGTTTCCTGACAATGCGCGGTGTAAATGGTTTTACACGAAGTTTGTATTTACCGATTATCATTGGAGATGTATTGTCAACATACATAGGGTATACGGTTAGAGCTGAAGGAAGAAATGCTCTTCTTTTTTTAAAAAGGATTTTTACTATCATTCCGTAAAATTTGCCCCCTTTTATGTACCTGGGATCGGGTTTTGCGCCGACTGAATAATCCCCCAGAGAATAAAAGATTAGTCTTTTTTTGTAATACTCAATCCCCTGTGGTACATGCGGATGATGACCAAAAACAATTGATGCCCCGGCATCGATCAATGCTCTGTATGCTTCTACTATATATGGTCTTGGTATGTGTTCAAATTCATGCCCATAATGGACTGAAACAATTATTACATCAGCATCCCGTATGTTGCGGATATCTTTAATTGCCTTCTCTTTTGAAAATGTGTTTACAAGCGGATGTTTGCTGTAACTGTAAGCGAGAAAAGCGAACTTTATATTTTTTTCCTTTAATTTGAAAATTACCGGTTTTTCAGCTTCATTTTTATTCCTTCCGATTCCTGCCCAGTGAAAAGGTTTATTGCTTACGAAGGTGCTTCGGAGGTTTGAAATAGAGTCGAGTATTCCGGCAGTTCCGGCATCTGCTATATGATTGTTTGCCTGACTGAAGAGATTAAAGCCGGCCCATAGTATATCTTTGAGTTCCGAGGGGTTAACCGAAAATGAAAAAGGTTTTTTTGCTGTGGGTCTTCTGGTGGTGAAAGGACCTTCCAGATTTACAAAGGAAAGATCACCGGATTGTATCACAGCTCTTGTTCCGGCATACATTTTTTTACCCAGCGTGATGTATTGATTTTTAAAAGGGCTGTAGGAAGAGTGTACCAGATCTCCAACAGCAACAAGTGTGAATGAATCAGTCTTAGATATGTCTTTGTAATATTTTACAATGAAGATTATGTATATGGAAGAAAGTAGAATGAAAATAAAAGTCTGGGTCAGTATCTTTGATTTCATAAGTACCCTATTTTAGTATCCTACATTTTTTCCATCGGTGTTATCCCGAGCAGTCTAAGGCCCTCTCCCAGAATTTCCTTAACGGCTAAAACTATAGACATTCTCTCTTTTGAAATTTCTGCGTTATCTTCATTTATAACTCTATTGGCTTTATAATAAGTTGAAAAGGCTGAAGCAAGATCGAGAAGATATCTGGATATTACAGACGGTTCAAAATTCTCAGCCGCGTATAAGACCTTAGTTGGAAATTGGGCAAGCTCGGTAATTATCAGGTAGGATTCATCTTCAGACACAGAGATAGGGCTGTCTTTTAAATCAGAAACTTTAATCCTCATACGCTCTTCAAATTTTCTCATGATTCCGTGAATCCTTGCGTGAGCGTACTGAAGGTAGACGCCTGTTTCTCCAATTGGATTGAGTATTTCATCCCAGTTGAAGTCAATGTCCTTTATACGTCCATTTCTCAGGTCGAAAAAAACTATTGAAGATATGGCAATACGTGAAGCCCGTTCATTGATCTCATCGGTGACAGAGGATTCATTCAGACCTTCATCTTCCATGATTTTTTTCAGGGAGAGGAGCCGTGCTTCTTCTATGACATCTTCCAGGAATATAACATTTCCCTTCCTTGTTGACATTAGTTCTCCATCTTT
>JAGLSM010000384.1 GCA_023135745.1 Spirochaetota bacterium
TACCTCATTTATCAATGAAGATTTACCGGATCCTGAAACGCCTGTAACAGATACGAACTTGCCTAATGGTATTTTGACATCTATCTTTTTAAGGTTATTTTCCTCGGCACGCAGAATTGACAGGAACTGACCGTTGCCGGGTCTGCGTTTTTCAGGGACGGATATAAACTTTTTACCGGATAGATACATTCCCGTTAGAGAATCCTTCTTTTTAATTATACCATCAGGCTTTCCCTGATATATTACCTCTCCGCCGTGTTCACCGGCAAGGGGACCTAGATCGATCAGATAATCCGCCTTTCTGATTGTCTGATCATCATGTTCAACAACTAAAAGAGTATTACCAAGATCCCTGAGTCTGAATAAAGTTTTTAACAATCTTTCGTTATCCCTCTGATGCAGTCCGATTGTCGGCTCATCAAGAACATAGAGTACCCCCATCAGACTCGAGCCTATCTGGGTCGCAAGTCTTATCCTCTGGGCTTCTCCCCCTGACAGGGTTCCCGCGTGCCTTTCCAATGACAAATAATCCAGTCCCACATCAATTAAAAATGAAACACGCTCTCTTATCTCTTTTATTATCTGACCGGATATCTCAGATTTCTTCCGGCTCAGTTTAAGATTTTCAAAATATGGAAGGAGAGTCTTCAAATTCATCCGTGTAATGTCGATGATACTTTTTTTATTAATCAGAACCGAAAGCGATTCCGGCTTGAGACGTTTTCCTTCACAGGTTGTACATGGCTGCTGGCGCATGTACTGCTCCATCCATTTTCTCATTCCCTCGGATTTCGTTTCTTTGTAGCGTCTCTCAAGATTGGGAATAAGTCCTTCATAGGCTCCGGTAAACTCGTATCGTGATTTCCCTCTTTTTCCCGTATACACATAATCAAGTTCCTGTTTTCCCGAGCCATATAGAATTACGTTTAACACATTTTCAGGTATATCATCTACAGAATCTTTAAGCGAAAATTTATAAAAGTCGGACAAAGCCCTGAACTGGGTCATGAACCAGTTCCCGTGAATTGAACCAATGCTTCGGATAGCACCCTGACTCAGACTAAGCGACCTGTCGGGAATAATCAGATCAGGGTCAAATTCATTTTTTATTCCAAGACCAAGACAATCCGGGCAGGCACCGAAAGGACTGTTGAATGAAAAAAGTCTCGGCTCAATTTCACCAAGTGAAAAGTTGCACTCAGGGCATGAAAGCTTCTCGGAAAAAGTAATATCCTTTTTTTCATCAACATCATGAATAGTTACAAGTCCCTCGCTGTGAGTAAGAGCAGTTTCGACAGAATCCGCAAGCCGGCTTCTCACTCCCCCTCTGATGCTGATCCGGTCTACTATTATTTCGATTGTATGTTTTATATTCTTTTTTAATGTAATTTCATTTTCAAGTTCCAGAATATTTCCATCGACTCTGACCCTTACAAAACCTTCCCGTCTTATTTTATCCAGTTCCTTTTTATACTCACCCTTACGCCCTCTTGCGATCGGAGACATTATGAGTATTTTTTTTTCTCCCATAGAAAGTATCTCGGACACAATCTGATCTATGGACTGGCTCTTTATCTCTATCTTGCATTCAGGACAATGCGGAACCCCGACCCTCGCGAAAAAAAGTCTGAGATAGTCATAGATCTCTGTAACAGTCCCGACTGTTGACCTTGGATTATGGTGCGTGGTTTTTTGTTCTATGGAAATGGCAGGAGACAAGCCTTCAATATAGTCAACATCAGGTTTTTCCATACGGCCCAGAAACTGCCGGGCGTATGAGGAAAGAGATTCCACATAACGGCGCTGCCCCTCCGCGTACACCGTATCAAAGGCAAGAGAAGATTTCCCCGAACCGGAAAGTCCGGTAACTACTATAAAAGAATCACGGGGCATCTCAACCGAAATATTTTTTAGATTATGCTCCCGCGCGCCCTTGACAACAATATTTTTAGACATGATAACCACTTTTGTTTTCATTATTTTAATTAGTTATGGATATATAAGCAAATGAGCTGGTTTTGTCACTTTTTTTTGTGGAGTGTCTTGGTTCCCAGGAAAATGAGTGTCATTTTTAGAGCAATCCATTTTATTTTTACTTTAATGAGCATCTGTGAACCTTACCCGTTTTTGTGGAC
>JAGLSM010000385.1 GCA_023135745.1 Spirochaetota bacterium
AAACCTGCTTAACCGTTAGAGTGCTGCTGAGTTCTTCTATTGTCCTTTCAATAAAATATTTTTCAAAATCATTCTTCTGTAAAAAATTTCTGACATCTTCAAAACCTTTTTGAGATATCCCGTCTTTCACATTTATGAGAGTTTTATGCTGTGACGCCATTACAATTTTTTCTAAAGCTCCTTTTAATTCTATAATTTCATTGTAAACTTCTTTGTCTAAAGATCCCGAATTTTCAGCAGGTTTTTCTTCCACAGCACCAGTCTTATAAGAGCTGTTCCTGTTCAATATATCTTTTTTTTTCATCAATTCTGTAAGACGCTCAAGCGCGACCCTTCTTGAACCATCCTGATCAAAATTATCTATATACCCCGGATTGTAAACACTACTGTCGGCATTGACAATTATTTCAATAAATTCAGTCCTTCCAAAAATCCCGAACGGACCTTTTTTATTTATTTTCTTTTTTTGATCTACAAGTTGTACTCTGTTCCCGAATTCAAGACGGGCTTTGTTAAGAGCCTCCGACAGGGTTTCTCCGGTAAAAGTTTTATAATTCATTTAACTTCCTTTCAACTTATGTATTAACTGTTATCGGTTCTTCTTCCAGACTTATTTGACCTAAAATTTGAAGCTGTATATTTCTAGACAACTCATTGTATGAAATAACGTTTACAGAAGGAAGCGACTTTTCAAAAATTTGGTGAACAAAAATTCTGTTTGGAGCAGTACAAAGCACCACATTTTTATATTCCGAATCATTAACTTCTGTGATTGCTCTGGTTGCAGATTCAATAAACAGGTTAAGTGTCTCAGGATCAATAGATGCAGTCATATTACCTTCAGGATCTATATCCACTGAATCTGATAATATTTCCTCAAGTTCCGCATCAAGTTCAACAACTTTCAGAATCTTACCTTCCGCGTGACTCGCGGAAATCTGCATTGACAATCCCTGTCTTACATGTTCTGTCAGGACCTCATGCTTCATTCCCTGTTCAAAGTTCTCCGCTATGAGTTCAAGTATTCGTTCCATATTAGATATTGAAACGCGCTCTCTTAACAAATTCTGCAAGACCTTTTGAATATCACTTAGTTTTGAACCTTTTTCCCTTATCTCTCTGACTACAGCCGGAGCCCGTGACTCTATTGAATCTATAAACTTCTGCACCTGCTGCATAGTTAATAAATCAGGAGAATAATTCTTTAAGAGTTCTCCAAGATGTGTTGCAAGGACACTGGGTGAATCTACAACTGTGTAGCCGAGATCTTCGGCCTTACTCCGTTCAGGTCTTGATATCCATCTTGCATCCTGACCAAAGGTCGGATCTTTTGTATCAATACCGGGAACACCATCCGGCACCCCTTTTGGATTAATAACCATAAACTGGTCAACCTGGAGTTCTCCACCGCCAACTTCAACTCCTCTGATCTTAATTGAGTATTGATTTGATGATAACCTTGGATTATCCCTTATCCTTACCGGAGGAACAACTATACCCATCTCATTAGCGCTGCGCCTTCGCAGGTTCTTAACCCTCTCAAGCAGGTCACCTCCCTGTGATTCATCAACAAGAGGAACAAGAGCAAAACCTATCTCAAGCTCAAGAAGTTCAGGCTGTAAAGGAGAAAGAACATCAGGCTCTCCCTCTTCAGCATGTTTTATTTCTTCAGCAGTCTTCTCATCCCTGGAATGAGAAGCCGTAAGTCTGACTCCCAAAAAAACCACCGCCCCCGCAATTAATAACAGCGGAATTGTAGGAAAACCGGGAAGAAACCCGAGAAACGCAAGAAAGCCGGCGGCAATAAACATCACTCTGGGTTGAGATGTGAGCTGGCCCAATATGTCTTCTCCGAGACCACCATCAGAAACAGCCCTTGTAACAATAATACCCGTAGCGGTTGAAAGTAAAAGTGCAGGAATTTGTGATACAAGACCGTCACCAACTGTAAACAAAATGTAGGTTTTAGCGGCTACAGACATTGATTCGCCTCTCATTACAGTCCCTACTATAATTCCGCCAATTATATTGATAAAAGTTATAAGAAGACCGACAGTAACATCTCCCTTGACAAATTTTGACGCACCATCCATTGATCCGTAAAAATCAGTCTCTGCCTG
>JAGLSM010000386.1 GCA_023135745.1 Spirochaetota bacterium
CCCCAACCAAAAAATAACACAAGAAGATCTGTAGACGGAGCAGCAGAACTCAAGGTTACCAAAAGTTCATCACTCTATTTTTCAAAAGTGTTCCCTTGCGATGAGACAAGTGTAACAAACCTCACAAATATATCCTGCGTTATAAAGGGAAAATATGAACAGCTGGATCCAAAAACAATTTCCATAAAACTCAACTACAAAAACATCAAGGTAAAGTATGATGCGCAGAAAGGCGTGATAACAGGCATTGTAAAAAATCCAAAAGAGGGCCAGTACTTTCTGCAGATTTCTGCCCGCAATAAAAACCAAAAAAATATTCCTGAATTCAGAAGCACATTCTACTACTATAAAAACAGGATAAAAAATACAAAGCACTCAGCACTGGAAGGAGTTACAGCCTATCGAGTCCTTATACCTTATTTTGGACCGGAGTATAAAAAAGGAACGGCAAATATCCAGGATCTTATATCAAAACTTGACTACCTCAACAATGGAAAGACTGACGGCAAAAGCCTGGGAATAAAAATACTCATACTCCATTCACCTTTAAAATCAGTAGACGAATATGGAAAACATGTTAAATCATATACTTCTTTTAAACGGAATATCGGTGGTAATTGGTGGATGAAACGGCTGTCTTTGGAATGTAAAAAAAGAGGAATTAAACTCCTTGTCCATTACAACACGGCTTACATGTCCAACCTCCATAAGTTCTTTCAAGATGCCTACGGTTATCCCGGTTCAAAAAAGAAAGACTGGTTCTTCTTTGCCGATGATTTAAAAACAAAATACCGCGAATATAACAACAATCCGGCAACCCCGCTTATAAATATCAGTGACGACCCTTTCGCGGAAAACTACTTCCTGAATAATATTTGGGACTGGATAAAAATGGGAATTGACGGTTTCTTTTTTGATTCAAGCGATCTTCATCAGGATTCATGGTGGCATAAGGTCAATGCATCTATAAACAAATACAGGATGAATCTGCTGCTTTGCGGCGCGGGCGAAGGCAAACCCGGATACATAGATCATCTGTATCATGGAATGTTTAATATAGTTGATCATGTACGTTTCCCCGGTGAGCTTATGAACGCGTTCTCGGATAACTCTGACCCTGCATATTTCTCAGATTTTTGTTTTGATTTTGAAAAAAACATCCCTGAAAATGCTGTTTATTTCAGGTCAACATCAATTGGTCCGGGACTGCGTCCCGCTACAAAGCTGAATAACAGGGGTAGACTCGTATCATCTATCGCCTTTACCCTTCTAAGCGGAGGAATTCCTGTCATTAATTGGGGTGATGAACTATCCCTTAAATCAACTCCGGTACCCAATTCAGACATGCCCCCTCAAATGCCCTGGTCATCACTGTCTTTCGCGAAGAATAACCCGCAGAGTATATTCAGTATTGTTAAGAAACTAATTGAGTTAAGAAAGCAATATCCGGCTCTCCGCAAAGACAAGCATAATGGCAAACCTGTCCTGACATGGAACAGCAATAATAAAAAGGGATGGAGGGCCTTCATCCGCCACACAGACAGCAACAGTTTCTTCGTGGGAGTTATGATTTTTGATAATAAGATTAAATCTGTTTCTCCGGAATTCAAAATCAAGAATATACTCAAAGGAACATACAAGGGAAGAGATATGCTTCATCATGATTCAAAGCTTGTTAAAGCTGTTGTTGATGACGATGAGCTTGATGACTTGGACGTAAAGATAAATAAAAGAAACTTTCTCCTTTATTATTTTACAAGATAACTTGCAGGCACGAGAGTACTAAGTTTTTGATTCATAAGACATCTCCAATTTAAAATCCTTTAAAACCTTCTGTAAATAACAGAACTATTTCTCAGCGAGTTCGGCGCCCTCTGCGGTTTAATTTATTTTTTTTAACCGCAGAGAACATAGAGACCGCGGAGTACTTATTCTAAAGGAGATAAAAAAAAAGAGCGCCAAAGGCGCTCTTTTTTTAATCCGGTATTACCCGGCAATTTAAAGTTTAATTAAAATTTACAGCCAGTAGTGGATACCTGCCTGGAAAGTAAGAACTGTTCTTTTATACTCTATATTTCCTGTATAGTCTTTTTCACCCCA
>JAGLSM010000387.1 GCA_023135745.1 Spirochaetota bacterium
GTAAGAATTGCTCTTGAACGTCAACGTGAAGAATTCAGGAAACAGGCCTTGAAGAAATTGTCTGAGGCCAAGAGACTCATAGAACAGATCAAAAAGCTCAAGAAGCAGGGGCTTATTAAAGGAAAGGTAATACTTCCTTTCAGTCCTCCTCCAAAACACTCAACCGGAGGGGCAACAAAAAAATCAAATACTGTCGTTGTCAAAAAGAATATCACGAAAAAAACAGGAGTTAAGGAAAGCTATAATTCTGCTATGACTGCCTTGAAACGAGCTGAGACTACTTATAAAACCAAGAATTACAAGAATTCCATAACTAATTCTGAAGAAGCCATTAGGCTTGCCAAAGAACTTCTCTCCAGATTTGGTAAAAAGAAGTATTATACAGTACGTCTTATTCCTGCTGCAAGAGACTGTCTATGGAGAATCTCCAGTTACAGATATATATACAATAATGCTACGTACTGGCCCAAAATCTGGAAGGCCAATAAGCATTTAATTGTTGATCCTGATTTAATTTATCCGGGACAGAAGTTTGAAATTCCAAAAAAATAGAAATATTCTATAAATAGAAAGTCTCCGGTATTAACCGGGGGCTTTTTTTATTAGGGGACGTTCCCTTCGGCTTCGCTCAGGGAACTCTTGTATACCAAAAAGTATTGATTTTATCCGTTAGTTCCTCACTAACTTATGACTTAATCAGAACAGGGTATAACCAAAGCTGAACGTTTTCAATATTGGTGAGTTTTTCAAGCAACAGTTATATGTTTTAGCGGAAGAATAGTTATTTTTGTTGGTAATAAAGCACCCTGAGCGGAGTCGAAGGGAGTCTTAAGGATAGATCCCAAAGGGGTCGGAGGGTGAATGGTTCCAAAGGGGTCGGAGGTGGATAGTCCCGACAGGGTCGTAAAGACGCTGCATGCAACGTCTCTAAAAAAATACATACACATTTCCTGCAAAATTCAATATCTTAATAATATTCACTAAGACAAATAATCTGCTTTACTCTGGTTTTTTTATGAAAAAAATAATCTTAATAAACAAAAAGTTAATTCTTGCGCTGACTTTCATGCTGCTATTATCAGCTGATCTCTTTTCTGCTGACCTTGATGTCAGGATTAAATCAGTTCTCTCTGATACGAAGACGACTATGAAGGGTATTATAACAAATACAGTTACATTTCTTTGCCGTAATATTCCGGATATTCAAAAGATTATTATTGATTATCCAAAGGACCCAAGAATATACGGTCTTGATATTGTAGATATTAAGTACAGGGAGAAATTGAGTTTTAACAAAAAAGGGACAGTAAACAAAATAATAAAGCTTGAATACCATTTTAAGCCGAAATTCATTGGTGTTATCGCGATTGAACCAATAAAAATCAATTTGGTGACTTTAAAAGATTCAAAGACAAATACCTATGCTACAAAAAAGATTGAACTTACAATTTATCAGGAAAAAAACAAATATATATGGATTTATATAATAGTTTTAACAATTTTGCTTATTGCCGGAGTTATAATTATTCTAAAGTACGATAAGATTAGAAAATCTTTTAGTTTAAAAATTAAAAATAAATGATTAAAAAAGTACGGAGGTTTCTATGGATGCGGGAATTAATGAGATTCTGAAGAATGTTGAAAAAGAATCTGATTTAATTAAAAATTTGCTGGATGAAATAGGTAAGAGAATAATAGGTCAGCAAAATATGGTTGAAAAACTTCTGCTTGGGATTTTAACCGGTGGGCATATTCTTCTGGAGGGAGTTCCGGGTCTTGCCAAGACGTTGGCTGTAAGTACTCTTGCTGAGGTAATAGATGCTGATTTTAAAAGGATACAGTTTACCCCTGATTTGCTGCCTTCAGACCTTATTGGGACATTAATATACTCTCAGAAAACCGGAGAATTTGACGTAAAAAAAGGTCCGATTTTCACCAATATAGTTCTTGCTGATGAAATCAACAGGGCCCCTGCCAAAGTTCAGTCAGCATTGCTTGAAGCCATGCAGGAAAAACAGGTTACAATTGGAACAACAACCTTCCGGCTGGAGAAACCTTTTATGGTGCTGGCCACACAGAATCCGATCGAGCAGGAGGG
>JAGLSM010000388.1 GCA_023135745.1 Spirochaetota bacterium
AATCAAAAATTTGACAGGGATGGTATTTTCCTTGTTGAGTGGGGGAGTTATGGGACGGCTTCCGGTCAATTCATAAATCCGACAGGTTTACTTCTCGATAATGACGGATATTTTTTTGTTGCAGATAAAGGAAATAACCGTTTTCAAAAGTTCAAATTTGAATAAATAATTGCCCCTTATATAGAGGCTGTCAAATGATGCTAATCCCGCCCTTGACATATATTCATCAGGAATATATGATAGGAAATCATTGTAAAACCTCTTCCATCCCTACGTTAGAATGTTAGGGGTATTTTATAAAACTCTGCTTTGTAAGGAAAAATAATGGAAGTAAAATATGTAAATCCCTTTATAGGCTCGGCTAAGAATATTTTTGCGACAATGATGAAGGTAAGTATAATTGCCGGTAAACCCTATTTAAGAGATGATAACGCAGAAAACATGTATGATATATCGGGCGTAATTGGATTGACAGGTGAAACACAAGGGGCTGTTGTAATTTCCTTCCCAAAGTCAACGGCTCTAAAGACTGTTGCGGCTTTTTCAGGGATTGATGTAAAAATATTTGATCAGATTGTGGTTGATGCTGTTGGTGAAATAATAAATATAATTTCAGGGAATGCTAAAAAAGATTTAGCAGAATTCAGGCTCCAGATATCGCTTCCATCGGTTGTTGTAGGGAACAATCATAAAATTAACTGGACATCGGGAGTTCCTGTGATATGTGTTCCCTTTGAATCGGAGCTGGGGGACTTTGTTGTCAGTGTTTCTTTAAAGGATATTGATGTAATTTAATCCTGAAGATTACTATATCCGGTTCCCGAGGTATGGATCAGTGTTTTCGAGATAATTTAAAATGTAATCCTTAATTCCGTCTTCAAGAGATGTAAATGATTTTGTATATCCTGTCTTAAATAGTTTTTCACAGTTAGCTTGTGTAAAGTATTGGTAACGATCTCTCAAATGTACGGGCATGTCAAAGTATTTGATTCTGGGTTTTTTGTTCAGTGAAGAGAATATGGCCTTTACCAGATCGTTAAAGCTTCTTGCCTTGCCTGTTCCGGCATTGAATAATCCTGATTTATCTTTGTTTTCAAAGAAAAACCATACAATTTCAAGAATATCCTTAATATATATGAAATCTCTTTTTTGCTCTCCGTCTTTAAACCCGTCTTTATGGGATTTAAACAGACTGACCTGACCTTCTTTTTTTATTACAGGGTAGGACTTATGGATAACACTCCTCATATCGTCCTTGTGCTGTTCGTTTGGTCCGAATACATTAAAGAACTTGAGTCCTACTATTGAATCAAAGTAATTTTTCCGGATCGCGTAGAGATCAAACATTTGTTTGGAATAACCGTACATGTTCATTGGTTTGAGTTTTAATGTGTCATCCTCGCTGTCGTTATAACCCATTGATCCGTCGCCGTATGTTGCGGCGCTAGAAGCATAAATAAATCGGGCACTCTTTTCGATACACCAGTCAGCAAGAATTTTGGTGTATCTGTAGTTGTTTTCAACAAGATAATCCGCGTCTTTTTCGGTTGTAGCGCTGCACGCGCCCATGTGGAAGATTGTATCTATTTTAAATGGCAGAGAATCGGTGAGGATCATTTTTAAAAAATCATCTTTGTCCACATAGTCCGAGTATGACAGATTGACAAGATTGCGCCACTTATCAGTTTCACCAAGGTGGTCTACTATTACGATATCGTTAATCCCGGACTGATTGAGCTTCCATACAATCGCGCTCCCTATGAATCCGGCCCCGCCTGTTACAATGTGCATTGGGTTTCCTTATCTTTGGTATAAATCTATCAATAAATAAAATGAATTTAAAATAGAATATTTATCTATTTATGAGAAAAGAATTTTCATAGAACTGATAATGGATAGAACACAGATGACGCAGATGCAGCGGATTTTTATGCTGACAGACTGTGTAAAAAGACAGTAACTATCTTCAAGGTGGGGAACTGAGTTGAATATCTGGGGCTGGCTATCTGATTCTTAATGCGAATTGGAGTATAAATGGGTAATAATTTAAAATATTTTAAAAATTTGGACTTTTTACACAGTCTGTGAGCG
>JAGLSM010000389.1 GCA_023135745.1 Spirochaetota bacterium
CAACACCGTAATCCTGCGGATCAGAAACCCTATATCCAAAAATAATTCCGCCATCCTGTAGTTGAGCCGCAGAATCCAGTTGTGAATAAAAATCACTGCCGTAAAAGAGATTGTCGCCGAGTACAAGTGCTACACTGTCATCACCGATAAACTCTTCGCCAAGAATAAAGGCCTGAGCTAATCCGTTTGCTTCCGGCTGCTCTTTATAGCTGATGTTAAGCCCAATATTTGATCCGTCTCCAAGCAGCTCCTGAAAAAGAGGCAGGTGATCCGGTGTTGAAATTATCAGGATTTCGCGAATGTTTGCCATCATCAGGGTTGAAAGTGGGTAATAAATCATCGGCTTATCGTATACCGGTAAAATTTGTTTACTTATTGTTTTTGTTAAGGGGGAAAGGCGGGTCCCTTTACCTCCCGCAAGTATTATACCTTTCATATTAAATCCAATCAGTGCTTTTTAGTTATTTTGAATCAATTTTTATAAAATAAAAAATAATAATAAGAGGAGATGATTTAAAGTTATAAATTGAATCTGGGGTATATGATTTGGCTGCTATTTATTATTCCAAGACAATCGTATATGGTCTTCATATCTCACCTAACCCTATCCCTTCCCTTGTTTGCTTCGCAGGGAAGGGGAACATTTAAAATTAATATCGAGCATTTTTTTGGAACTTATTAAGCTATTTCTTAATCAATAAGAGTATGAGTAATATTATTCGTGGACAGAGGAACCGCAGGCAAAAACAAGCATTTGCAAAAAAACTACGCGCTAAAATGACAGATTATGAGAAGATTCTCTGGAAAAGACTCAGAACAAACAAGCTTTTAGGATTGCATTTCCGAAGACAGCAGATAATTGATGGGTTTATTGTGGATTTTTATTGTCATAAAACAAAACTTATCATAGAGATTGATGGAGGATTCCACCAGAGCAGAATTGAATATGATAATTTAAGAGAGGAAATTATTACTTCAAGAGACCTTTTTTATCATAAGATTTAGTAATAAAGAGATTGATAATAATTTAGAGTCAGTATTAAAAAAAATTACAGAAATTTGTATTGAACGGATGTAAATACAAAAGTTGTCTATTTCCCCCTTCCCTGCGAAGCGAACAAGGGAAGGGGGAATAAGGGGGTTAGGTTATATGCGATTGCCCTATTTATTATCATTTTCCGGCTTGTTAAGAAGCCCATTATATTGTATATTTTTCTAATAGAAAATTGTAAACACATCCAAGGAGTCATTTATGTCAAAATCATATAATATAGCGGTTCTTCCGGGGGACGGTACAGGTCCGGAAGTTGTAACTGAAGGGATTAAAGTTCTTGAAGCCGTATGCGCCGTAGAAGGCGTTTCACTTAATTTTACTCATTTTGATTTCGGAGGAGATAGATACCTAAAAACAGGCGAGGTTTTGCCTGCAAATGCCGCTGATGAGCTTAAGAAATTTGACGCCATTTATCTCGGAGCCATTGGTCATCCCGATGTAAAACCGGGAATTCTTGAAAAGGGTATACTCCTTAAACTGAGGTTCGAACTTGACCAGTATATTAACTTAAGGCCTGTAAAGCTTTATCCGAATGTAGAGACTCCTATAAAAGGTAAGGGCCCTGAACAGATTGATTATGTTGTTGTCCGTGAGAATACAGGAGGTATTTACACCGGGACAGGCGGAATCAGCATGAAGGGCACTCCTAATGAGGTTGCTGTTCAATCCATGGTATATAACAGATTTCAGGTGGAACGATGCCTGCGGTATGCTTTTGAATATACAAAAAAGAGAAACAAGAGAAACACTCTCGGACTTGTCGGTAAGACAAATGTTCTTACCCATGTTTTTGATTTATGGGAGAGAGCCTTTAATGAGGTGGGAGAAAAAGATTATCCGGATATCAGACGCGACTATTACCATGTTGATGCTGCATGTATGTGGATGATTAAAAATCCTGACTGGTTTGACGTACTTGTCACAGGGAATATGTTTGGCGATATTATTACAGACCTCGCCGCGATTACACAGGGAGGTATGGGAATTGCTGCAGGCGGCAATATTAATCCCGAAGGTGTTTCAATGTTTGAACCAA
>JAGLSM010000039.1 GCA_023135745.1 Spirochaetota bacterium
CTTCTTGAATTTGCCGAAATTTATAACAAACCTATATCATATTTTGTTATTGATTTAAATCTAAATAGAAATGAAACAGAAAAAGATTGATAGATATAGATATAAAAAAGATCCGCGAAAATCTGTTTAAATCCGCCTCATCCGCGTTCCTATCCTATCACGAGAAATTTGTCATTTTTTTTTGATAAAAAAAGATCACATGCTTACTTTTCCTTTATTAATTTAATAACAGGAGAATTTACATGTCAAAAGACAACCTTGCGATACTCGCCGGTTTCAGCAAAGAAGAATTAATTTTACTTGAAGACACATATAAAAATTTATCGGGTGCGCCCACCATCTACCTCCTGCTCGACAATCAAAAAGAAATGAAAATACAGGCATACCTCTTTAACAAAAATTCAAACGCATCATATCCTCTGAAAGACAATGCCTCTAAAATCTGTACGACAAAATATCCTGTTATATTTTTTTCATGCAAGGATAATTCTGTCATATATAAATTCATTGATACGTATAAAACAATCGACTCAAGAAGAGCAATATACGCCTCACGCACTGACAGCAATATTAAATGGACATTTGCCAATTTATTTACAGAGGTGGAAAAAGACCATAATCATGTTCTAAAAAATGAAGAAAAAGCAAATCAATAATCTTTAAAAATGATCAGTAATAGATGGCGTATAACGTAAAGAGCTTTTAACCGGGTTGGCATACATTTCATAAAGCTTGCGGCCGGCTTCAGGAGAAAGATCCTTTGCCCTGCCAAGGATCTTTTCCGCCCGGGGCACATCAATATTCTTCAGTATTGTTTCCCTGTCAGCGTCACTTACTTCTTCTGTTTCCAGCCAGGCAAGCCAGTTTGATCCCCATAATTTATAGGATTGCTGGATTTCAGCATCAATTGCTTTTACTATTTCGCCTCTTCTTTCACCGTGTACACTTTTGCAAAAGGAAAAATGTACCCGTCCCTTGTTTTCACCAATCTCAAAAAGAATGTTTTTTAAATCACGAAACTGTCCGCCTGCGTCAGTTTCCCCCGCTAATTCGCGCGCAAGCGTTAGATCACATGGAACGATTTCCCATGAGATAGCAACAGGATTCAGGTTTATTGAACTAAGCCATTCTCCATAGCTCTTATCTTCCAGGGATTTAAACAGCATAGCGATAATTACCGAATCAGTAGCATCAATCCCGTCTTTGGCTCTTCCCGGACGCTGGGCAATCCATACAGACCGACCCTGTGTCAGTAGACTGTTAATATATCCTGATAAGCGTGTTGCCTCTGTTATTTTTTCATCAATATCTTCAACATCGCGCTTTATAATAAAACCCTTATTCAGACGGATCATGTAACCCAGCCATTTGGTTTCAAAAATATTATCACCGGCACCATTGTAGACCGTTTCCCTGCCCGCTCTAAAAAGAATCTCATTAATGTAGGCAGCATCCAGTGAGGTACTGCGGTGGTTAGAAACAAAAAGGGATCCCTTGTTTTCAGGCAGGTTTTCTATGCCGCTGTAGGTCAGACCATCTGTTGTTGTTCTCACATTGTATTCAATCACATCATGCATAATCAACTGGAAGTCATCAACCGTTTTTACCTGCTTAAACCGATTTATAACCGCATCAATATTATTTTCTCCCAGAATTTCAGGAAGGGTACTGAACTTGTTCAATAGATCTAAAAAGCCCGGGTTATTTATTAAGGCTTCGATATTCTTTTCGTAATCGCTGTTTGAATAAGCTGCTATGTCTTTGTAATCCATGCTTTAAATTAACGAAATTGTCTTATATTTTCAAGGCATCATGCTTGAAATTTCCTTAAAAAGCTCCTCTTTAGAAAACCAACGGAAAATAGGACGAGAAGTCCAAAATGAATTCGCCTCCGTAAACACCAAAGTAGCCGATATAGTTTTTCATATCACCCTTTGTACTTTTACCCCGGCTTTCCCTGTAAATCTCAATCAGATCAGCCGTTACCGGCTTACAAAAAAAATCATATTTAATACTTGTGATTATAGCATTCCTGTCCTATATTGTTTGATATAATTTTAGATTTTGACAATGGTTAATATCGGGAGATAGAAAAACAAGATGAAAAAAGAAAAGAGAGATAACATAAGATTTGACACCGAAGTAAGAATTTATTTCAATGTCGATTACGAACTGGAAACCAAAGTAGAGTTTCAGGTAATAGATAAAAAAAATAAAAAGGCTCTATCCGAAAAACACATAGCCTACAGCAGGAATATTAGCGCAGAGGGACTTTGCTTCACTTCTGAAGTGAAACTGCATGAAACAGATAATTTAAACCTGGAAGTATATCTTCCGGATTCGGAAACCCCTATTCCTATGATTGGCGAGGTGAAATGGTGCAAAAAGTCCGGAACAACTCAATGTGAAACAGGAGTCATTATTAAAATGGTTAACAATAAATCGGTAAAGGATTCCATAATATTTGACCAAGTGTATAAAATAAAATGGAGTGAAGTCCTGAACGCGATATTCGGAAATTTTGAAAAATTTGTCCAGGACAAAAAAAAATCCGATTAATGTCTATGCAAATAAAAAAATTAGAATGATTATACGAAAACCCAATACATATACTTTGAAAAAACTAAGTGTACTCTTGATTGTACTTCTGATACTTTTTTTAAGATTATCAGTTACTTCCGGAAAAACCATCGACACACCTTCAAATCCGGATGATAGTTACTTCATGCTGAGTTTAGGTTTTCCCGTTGGATTTATGGACAATAAACAGATAGACAATAAATTTGCCCTTAAAATTGGATCTGTCAGATTTTTATTCAGACCGCCGGGAAGCAGAAAAATACTATGGGGTCCCGGCCTCTCCTTCACATCTTTTTTTCATAAAGAACACTCCGGCCTGCTGCTTAATATTTTAAGTCTGAACGCGGCTATTCAATATTATCCTGATAAAATCGGACAAGGTGTTTATTTAACAGGAAATTTTGGGCTGACTCAGGCATATATCAGCAACGGCTTTGATCTGGCCGCGTCGAGTCCTGTTTCATTTGGAATATCCGCAGGAGCCGGGTTTAGAATACCGTTTACAAATAAAAAAAATAGCATGGTTTTTGAAATCCTGTACAACTATACAGCTGTAAAAAATCATATCCACATAATATCTCTCAATATCGGTTTAATGCTGTAGATGTTTCAACATAATAGTAAAGTTTTCTCTGACACGGATTTGAATGCTTATTTGGGATGTAAATTTATCAAGTTTTTTCATGGTTTATGAGTTTGCTTCAAGTTATACCAACAAGGTTTGATTTTGTCACTTAGACGCTACGCTATCTTACGACAATATCATTACTTGGCCGGATTTTTGACATCCATGTCTAATCCGGCATGCAGCACATCGTGTGCTTGGCATACACTTATCCCGACATTTTCAATATGGGAAGGTATATAAATATTCGTACTTTTATCAGCCCTCTGCGAACTCATCTTTCTCTGCGGTTTAATATAAAAAATAAAAGATTTTCTCTAACCGCGGAGATAGAAATCTAATCCTGTTGCTTCAGCTTCCGCTCAGCACAAGAAATTCAGCAAAGTTCCTGACAAGACCAAACCGGAAAAAAGCCCAACATACCCACACCAAAACGAAACACACAAATCATAGATGTCAAAAAAATTAGAATTATTTGCCTATTACACTTTTTCACTAATATCTGTATCAGTGTTTAGTTTTCTAATAATTTTTTTATTAAAAAGAGAAAACAAAAAGTAAAAAGCCAGAAAAATAAAGCCGGCGGATGTCAGATCATATAAATATCCATGAAAGTATATAATCCGGCTCTGTGCTAAAAGTCCTATAACCATTATAAAATAAATTAATGTGATTGTAATCCCTGATATTATTCTTTTTTTCTCAAAATCACTATATTTCCGTCCGTAATAAACAAGGCAAGAAATATACTCATATGTTAACAATACAAAACACAGCAAATATAAAACCAATCCTGCTGTATTTAAATCCAGAACAATTAATCCGTTTTCAAAAACCAGGGCGCTGTTTTTTAAAATCAAATCCGAGAAAAATGTAAAATATGAAATAACAATTGTAAGAATAATATGTATCCAACCGTAATATAAGCGGATTCCCCCTGTTCTCAACCTTGTTCCTGTAACCGGAAGAATCAAGAACGAACTAAATAATCCTGCTGTCTTTAGTTTATGCCAGATAAACGGATTCATTCCTATAACGGATGATAATCTATTGAAAATAAGACCAAGAAGAAAAATACAAACGACTATAAGAAATGAGAAATAAGGCCAATCGGACTTGAAAATAAACCCGGCTCGTTTATCTTTTTTTAAAAAAAAATGAAAAAATAAAAAACCGCCGACTATAAAATTTAATGCTGTTATTTCTAAGAGAGCAATAATTATATTCACCTAAGAAATGGCATCCTTGATGATAGTTTTACCCTTGTCAAGAGCCTCATCTATTTTGTCAGGGTCTTTTCCGCCGGCCTGCGCGAGATCCGGACGCCCGCCGCCACCTCCACCTGCTATCCCTGCGATCTTATTGATAAGAGTCTTGGCATCGAATCCTGCGTCAACAGCTTTTTTTGACGCGCCTAATACAAATAGACACTTACCCTTGCTTTCTCCGCCCAGAAGAACAACACAGTCACCTAATTTGTTTTTAAAATTATCAATGGCCATCTTGAGAACCCCGGCATCAGGATTATCCACCCGTGATATAATCAGATTATAACCGTTTATTTTTTCTGCTGATTTTTCAAGATCCGAGATACTCGACAGGTTTTGGCTGCTTTGTTCTTTTGACTTTGCCTTTTCAAGCTTGCGCAATTTATCGTTTAGAGATGCAACACGTTCCTCAAGTTTATCAATGGGAATATTGAGATTATCACCAAGTTTTATAGTGGTGTTGTGTATTTTTTGAAAAAAAGCAATGGCCGATGAGCCGGTTAACGCTTCAATCCTTCGAACACCCGATGCAATAGAAGACTCAGAGATTATTTTAAAAAGCCCTATATCCCCCGTGCTTTCCACATGTGTGCCGCCGCATAATTCTGTAGAATATTCTCCTATTTTAACAACCCGGACATTGTCCTCATATTTTTCTCCAAACAGTGCCTTCGCACCGGCCTTAACAGCATCATCCTTGTTTTTATAACTTATGTCGAGATTGATATTGTTAAGGATTTTCTGATTGACGATTTGCTCCACATTATCAAGAATATCCCGTGAAATTGCTCCAAAATGCGTGAAATCAAAGCGCAGTCTATCCCCATCCACCAGTGACCCGGCCTGAGCCACATGATCGCCGACTACATCAGATAAAGCCTGATGAAGAAGATGCGTTGCCGTATGATTACGGGCAATCGATCTCTTATGGGAAAAATCAACACTCAAGGTTACTTGAGCATCTTTTTCTAAGGAACCTTCGGCAACCTTCAACTCATGTATAATCTGTTTATCTTTTTTAAAGACATCCGTTACTTCAGCCCTTCCGTTTTCCCAAGTTAAAAAACCGGTATCAGCTGTCTGTCCGCCTGATTCAGCGTAAAAAGGGGTTTGATTAAAAATAGTATAAGCAGTCTTACCCGCATCTACAGTTGATAGAAGTCCTGACTTATCAAAAAGACTTACAATATTTGCCTTACATTCATGATTCTCTTCCCCAATGTATTTTGATTCTTCTGAGTCCTTTTTAAGAAAAGAAAAATCATCGGCCTGTGCGCCCTTCCAGCTCTTTTTACCTCTATTTTTCTGATCATGCATGAGTTTATCAAATCCTTCATGATCAAATTCAATTTCTTCTTCCTTTGCAACCTCTTCACATATTTCAACAGGAAAACCAAGTGAATCATAGAGACGGAAGATAACCTCCCCTGGAAGTTTGTTTTTACCTTCTTTTCTGATGTTTTTAATAATAGAGGATAATTCAGACATCCCGCTTTCAAGGGTTGAGAAAAAACGGTCTTCTTCATGATTAATAACTTCAGTAATACGTTTTGTGTTTTTTTCAAGATCTCCGAAAGTCTCACCCATAACATCTATCAGAACAGGTAAGAGCTGTATTAAAAACGGTTTTTCAAAACCAAGTGTCTGTCCGAACCGCAAGGCTCTCCGCAGGATTCGCCTGAGTACATAACCCCGGCCTTCATTGGAAGGCATTATCCCGTCTGATACAGCAAAAAACAAGGACCTTATATGATCGGAAATAACCTGCATCGCTACCTTGTATTCAGAATCAAATTTTTTGCCGCTCAATTCTTCCAGTTTTGATGTTATTGGAGTAAATAAATCGGTGTCGTAATTGGATGTCTTACCCTGGATTACCGATACAATTCGTTCAAAGCCCATACCTGTATCGATATGCTTTTTCGGAAGATCCTCAAGAGTGCGGTCGAGCTTTCTATTATATTGAATAAAAACAAGATTCCAGAGTTCAATATATCTTGGGCATCCGCTGTTAACCCAGCAGTCCTTCCCCTTGTGATCGTAATCCTTACAGAGGTCTTCCCCCATATCAATATGTATCTCCGAACATGGGCCGCATGGGCCTGTCTCACCCATTTCCCAGAAATTATCCTTGTCCCCGAATTTCAGGATATGCATTTGATCTATGTCTGTTTTTTCCTTCCATAGATCAAATGCTTCATCGTCATCTTTATAAACTGTCGCGTATAGTTTATCCTTCGGCAGTTTCCACACATCGGTCAAAAGTTCCCACGCCCATACAATCGCCTCTTCTTTGTAATAATCACCAAATGACCAGTTCCCCAACATTTCAAAAAAAGTGTGATGGTAGGTATCTTTGCCCACATCGTCAAAATCATTATGCTTTCCTGATACCCTCATACATTTTTGAGTATCAGCTGCACGTTTGTAGTCTCTCTTTCCGGTTCCTAAAAACATATCCTTGAACTGATTCATCCCCGCGTTTGTAAAGAGCAGGGTCTTGTCTCCTGCAGGCAGAAGCGGAGCCGACGAAACTATCTTATGTTTTTTGCTTTTAAAAAATTCAAAAAAGTCATTACGTATTTCTTTATTGCTTTTCATCTATATGTCCTTTTATTTAAAACTATCACTTATTTAAGTAATAGAACACGGATCTGACGGATCCGGCAGATCTTTATACTGAGCTTGCAGTGAGCGTAGCCGAACTGCGATAGTCGAAGTATACACTGATCTTTTTAAAAATCTAATAATGCTGATTATTTAATACAATCTCTTATTCTTTCAAATTATTTCGTAAAAATATTCCTTAAATCTTAGAAAATCAGCCACCTATAAAACAAATAGTGATAGAACACTGATCTGACAGATTGAACGGATTTTGTTCTTTAATTTTATATTCAAAGTAAATTGAAAATGATGAATTATCTACTAATTTAGACCACCTACTAAAATAATATTAAAAAAAGATCCGTGCAAATCAGCCGCATCCGTGTCATCCGCGTTCTATAAACCAAGAGAAATAGAACCCAGATTAACTATATTAAAACCTACAGGTCCTCATTGAAATTCTCATCCATAAAACCAATAACTGCCCTTAAAGAAGTACCCCTGTCGAAACCTTTTTGCTGTAAAAATAAAAAAAGTTTTTTTTTACGTCTTCATAACTCATTTTTTTAAGATTTTTGTATTTTACAGTCAGCGACTTATAAGCCAATTCTTCGATCTCATATCTCTCATACATCTCTTTAACAGTGTCATCAATAGTCTGTTTACCAAATTTCTTAGCATATAAATCAGAACGAAGGGCATAGGGACCATAAGATTTTTTTTCTATTCTCATTACAGCATAATCAACGGCTGTTTTTTTATCATTAATCAGACCATTAAGTTCCAGAATATCAATAGAAGTATCTATGTTTTCTTTTTTAAAATCTTTTGAAAACAAAGCATCACTTATATACTTCTTCGATCTCGGCTGTGATGAAAGAAGCCTCAGGGCCTTTTGATAACATAGATAAATTTCACATGCTACATTAAACTGTAACAAAAATTCGGCAGAATAATCCTGTCCGGTGTAAACCTCAAACTCACGGCAGAGCCACTTTGTGGACTGCATTAGAGGTTCATCGTCCATATATACCACGACAGAATTGCCCTTAATGGTTTTAATGTCTGTAATTATCATCTGATTATTAACCTAGCTTACGGCTATTAAAGAGTCAAGAAAAAGGCTTTTTCTCTTGCGTTTCAGTTAACAACCTGCAAAATGAATATTCCTAAAATAAGTTCCATCAGGATGAATTATATCGACAAATACGGTTTTATGGAATAGATTGATGAGATAGAGAAAAACAGATAGAACAAAATAATAAGGAGGAATTAAAATCATGGAAAGCGCATTAATTGTAGGAATCATAGCAGGAGGAGTAATATTCATTTCCCTGTTTTTTCATTTTATACCGGTTGGACTATGGGTCACGGCTATGGCCGCGAAGGTACGGGTATCCATTCTATCACTCATTGGTATGCGTCTTAGAAAGGTCAATCCGCGTATGATTATCCCGGCTAAAATAATGGCCGCTAAAGCAGGTATAACCATATCTACAAATGATCTTGAAGCTCATTTTCTTGCCGGAGGAAGGGTCCAGAATGTTGTCAACGCTCTTATAGCGGCTGATAAGGCTAATATCGATCTTCCTTTTGAAAGGGCTGCCGCTATTGACCTTGCAGGAAGAGACGTTCTGGATGCTGTAAAAATGTCTGTAAATCCCCGTGTTATCGAAACACCTATGGTAGCAGCTGTTGCCAAGGACGGAATTCAAGTAAAAGCAATTTCCAAAGTAACCGTAAGAGCAAACCTCGCAAGACTGGTCGGAGGAGCAGGAGAAGAAACCATTATTGCTAGAGTCGGAGAAGGCATCGTAACAACAATCGGTTCATCGGTATCACATAAGAGTGTACTTGAGAACCCGGATAAAATCTCAAAAACAGTCCTTGAAAAAGGTCTGGATTCGGGAACAGCCTTTGAGATACTCTCCATAGACATTGCGGATGTTGATGTCGGAAAAAATATCGGAGCTGCCCTGCAGATGGATCAGGCAGAAGCAGATAAAAACATTGCGCAGGCAAAGGCCGAAGAACGCAGGGCAATGGCAGTTGCTAAAGAACAGGAAATGGTTGCAAGGGTTTCAGAGATGCGCGCAAAAGTTGTTGAGGCTGAAGCATTAATCCCGATCGCAATGGCCGAAGCGTTTAAAAAAGGCAACCTTGGTGTTATGGATTATTATTCAATGAAAAATGTAATGGCAGATACCCAGATGAGGGATTCAATCAGTAAATCCGGCGCTAAAAAGAAAAAAGACTAGAGCCTTTTATCATGGAAGATTTTATAGTCATTGCCGTCATAGCGATTGGTGTCATTAGTTCAATAGTATCCAAACTCAGTGAAAATAAGCAGAGCAGGCAACCTGAACGCCAACCGTCGCAACCGGAGCAGTCAACTCAAAGACGTGACAGCGGCTCAGTATTTGACCAAATATTTGGGCCGTCTGTACCGGAACCTGATTTTGGAATGGGCCATTCAGAAACAGATACCTCTGAGGATACTCTTGAGTGTGAAGAATGCGGGTATATGAATAAAGATTCTTACAAATTCTGTCTTGCCTGCGGGAATACTCTGGCATATGAAAAATCATCAAAGAAAAAACACCCAATAAATTATGAACATCAAAGTATCTCTGAAAAAAAAGATTCAACTGATAATTTGCATTCTGTACACAAAAAAGCTGTCATTGAAAAACCACATCAAAGCATTACCAAATCTATAGAACTTGATTTAGACATTGACAACATAAGTAAAGCAATAATAATGAATGAAATACTAATGCCGCCTGTATCC
>JAGLSM010000390.1 GCA_023135745.1 Spirochaetota bacterium
AATGCGCCATCGCAGAAATTATCGAAGCCATGTATATTATTAAAGAACAGTCCCTGCCTCATGGAAAAATAGAAATTGCCGTAACTTCCGCGGAGGAAATAGGTCTCCAAGGGGCAAAAAACCTGGACATGAATGAATTCAAATCCAAACATAGTATAGTGCTCGATGCCAGCGGTGATATAGGTTCGGTTATTACCGGGGCGCCGTATCATGATGTTTTTAAAATTGTATTTAAGGGCAAAAAAGCACACGCAGGCATAGAACCGGAAAATGGAATTAATGCTATTAAAGCTGCCGCTTGCTTTATCACCCGTTTTAAAACCGGAAGGATTGATAAGGAAACTGTCACGAATCTCGGAAAAATAAGCGGAGGCGGAGCCACAAATATTGTTCCTGATGAAGTAATTCTTACAGGCGAAATCAGGAGTCATAGTGTTAAAAAACTAAAAAAGCAAAAAGCCAAACTCTTTAAAGCGCTTAAAAAAACATCTGAAGTATTTAATACTGACACAGAACTTGAATATAAAAGAGAGTATAACGCATTTTCAACCCCGGCAAATAATCCTCTGCTTGGAATAATCAAAGCATCCTGCGAGAGTATCGGAATTGCATTTCAGACAAAAATAGCAGGGGGAGGTTCAGACACCAATATATTAAATGAACGGGGAATCAATTGTGTTAATATTGCCTGCGGTATGAGAAAAGTGCATACAAACGAAGAATATGTAATAATCGATGAACTTGAAAGCACCACATGCCTTCTTATTGATATATTGACTAACCGGATGAGTCATCTGAACAGCTGAGGTCAAATTTAAATAGAGAACCCTCTTCTTCAACACTCTCAACCCAGATTCTCCCGCCGTGAGCGTCAACAGCCAGTTGACAGAAGGTAAGACCCAAGCCTTTACTCTTAATCTGGCCCTTGTCTCTTGCATCCGCCTGCACATATTTGTCAAAGATTGTTTTATGATATTTCTCCGGAATACCGGGCCCTTTATCCTTTACTCCGATAATAATCCTGTTTTTTGACTTATCATGTTCTCCTGATATGACAACTATCGAATCCATTGGTGAATACTTGGCAGCGTTAAACATAAGATTAAAAAGTATTCTATGTATTAGTGATGAATCGGCATTTACTAAAGGAAAATCCTTTGGGAAATCTACTCTCATGGAAATACCTACCTGCTGGCTTAAAAAGCTCATCCTTTCTACAATTGAATAGACCATATCTTTTACATTTACCTTTTCATAATTCAGCATCATGGCCCCGGTCTCAAGACGATCAATATCCAAGAGAGAATCAATCATATCCAGGAGTTCCTGAGAATTGGCAATGGAACCATTTAGTATATTCTTCTGTTTATTATTAATTGTACCTAACAGACCATCAAGAAGCATTTCAAGGTTCCAGTTGATTATACCTAAGGGAGATCTTAAGTCATGCACAAGCATTGATGTAAGGTTTCTCCGCAGATCTTCAGCTTTCTGCATTTCACGCATATCCCTTAGGAGAACAAGCATCCCTCTGTCATACTCTTCAGTGTTTATAAGGTTAATCTCAATCCTCATTACCATAGGAGATTCTTCATTCTCTTCAAAGAGGTAAAATACTACCGGAAAATCAGACTTGGCACTTTCTTTTAGTTTTTTTATCTGATTTATCCAAACTCCAATACTGTAAGAATCCTTGTTTTTTATTAAGAAATCAGCAAAATTAATCCCTGTATTTAATTCGTGCTCTTGAAAAAATTTTTCGTTTATAGGAGGATTAAATGCTGAAACATTAATATCTCCGTCAAGAAGTATAAGTCCTTCATCAATATTTGAAAAAATAAGGTTAAGCTCCCGGTTCCTTGACAACAGATCAGCCTGAAGCTTTATATTACGAAGAGCAACTGAAAGCTGCAGCCCAAGTAGAAAAATAAAAGTCGCGTCTTCCTTGCGGTAGGACTTTTTTTTCTTTGATCCTATTATAAGGCAGCCCATTGCTTCTGAACCCCTGTCAACCGGACAAATTATTGCGCTCTTCATTTTACCGGGAAAGCCGTTATTTTTTATTAAATCAAG
>JAGLSM010000391.1 GCA_023135745.1 Spirochaetota bacterium
AGGAGTTTTCAGAACTATTTGTAAAACACGACAAATGTCCAAGTCCCCATCCCCAAATATCTGGAGGGATGTCCCCATATCCAATATCATATGACCAAGTAGCGGCGTTTAGAGTGGGGCCGTCAAATTCATCACTCCATTGAAGTGTCCAGCCTATGCCCGGATTGTAGCTGCTGGAACTGCTGCTTGAGGAAGAGGTATTGGAACTTGTGTAATCACTGCAGCTGAGGAAAAAGATAAATATAAGTATGTTTAATATTTTTAAAGTGTTTTTCATAGTGTCCTTCTAATTCGTATACACTCGAACCCAGTCAATATACATGTATAGAGGAAAAATCGTGTTAGTATCAGGATATCCGGGCGGATCATACCATGATCCAATTGCCAGGTTCAATAATAGGAACATTTCATTATGCAGTTCGGATCTTTCCGGATATGTACCTATGTCAATAGGCAGGGTATGGTAGGGCACTCCATCCAGTTTCCAGACAATATTATTGCTGTCCCATTCTATGGCATAGACACGATAGTCATCGGCAAGGATATCAGGATCCGGTATTTCATAAGTTTCAGTGATGTATTGAAAACTCTGCCAAATATCATTGGAAAAATGAGCTGTGCCTACCACTGTATCGTCCTGATCTTCTCCTCCGCCCATCATTTCCATAATGTCTATTTCACCGCATTCCGGCCAGTTTTCACCATAAATATGGTTGGTTCCGAACATCCAGAAGGCGGGCTGCAAGCCCTTTCCATAGGGCATCTTCATTCTGGCGGCAATTTTTCCGTATTTAAAACTGACTTTGCCTTTTGTATTAATTCTTGCTGAGGTATAGTTTCTGTTTGTAAGTATTCCGCCTGTATAAATAGCCTTGAATACTAAAATTCCATTTTCTATATAGGAGTTTTCAGAACTATTTGTAAAGCATGACAAATGTCCAAGTCCCCATCCCCAAATATCTTTAGCAGGAATATCCCCATACCCAATATCATAGGACCAGGTAGCGGTGTTTAGAGTCGGGCCGTCAAACTCATCACTCCATTGAAGTGTCCAGCCTATACCGGGATTATAGCTGCTGGAACTACTGCTTGAGGAAGAGGTATTGGAACTTGTGTAATCACTGCAGCTGAGGAAAAAGATGAATATAAGTATGCTTAATATTTTTAAAGTGTTTTTCATAGTGACCTGCCAATATATTAATTTTAATGGTAACCTGCAATATTAATTATGTTTGTATTATACTACCAGTATAGTACGTTTTTTTAATAATATCTATAGTTTTTTGCAGGGTGGTTTTAATCCCGGTCTATTTTTGGAATACTATCGGCAGGATTACCGTAACAGCGACCGGTTTTTTGTCTCTCATGGCAGGCATGAAGTGTACCTTCCGCATGACCCTTACGGCTTCTTCGTCAAAACCCCAGCCGGCTTTCTGTTTTATACGGATATTGACCACATAACCGGACGCATCTATATCCAGTTCTAGGACTACCGTTCCTCCGACCCCGGCTTTCAACGCGCCTGCCGGGTGCCTTAAAAGGCCGGCGATATCTACTAACGGCTGCGGCATTGTGTCCGCCGTGAAAACAGGCATAACATTATTTCCCCGGCCCATGCGTTTCATTTTCAGGATTTTGTCCTGCTGTTTGTTTCTGTTGTCTAATTTCAGCTTTTTGGTTTTTTGGACTTTTATTGGTTTGGCAACATTCAGGTTAACCAGCTGGATTGCCCGGGACGGCATTGTCAGATTACGGATCCATGGTTCGTCTCCGGGCCAGAGGATATATAAGGTAGCGTGCAGTAATGCCGCGATTATTAAAAATGTTATCAATGGCTGGTTCCGTAGAGATCTTTTCATGTTTTATCTTCCTGGTTTTTTCATTGATTGGGAAAAATAATAAAACTCAAGGAATGAAGGTCTTATATAAATATAAGCTCCATTCCTTCATTTGGGAAAGGGATGCCGCATAGATTTATGTTTTTGTTTATAGATAAAAAAACCAGGGCAATTGCATATGGCAAAAAAAGTACTTCCATATCTCTGAATGAACCTTACCCGTTTTTGTGGAC
>JAGLSM010000392.1 GCA_023135745.1 Spirochaetota bacterium
ATTTTTTTGCTTTATAGTTATTTGTGAGAATAGAATAGAAACACGGATGCAACAGATTTTCGCTGATTAATTATTTTATTTAGAAAGGATGATTGGCAAAATTTTAAAAACACAAAGACTTTTCTTCTGCATTAGCTTCATACTGAATACATGAAAAAAAAATCCGTGAAAATCAGTATTTATCCGCAAGATATGTGTTCCTATCTCGTCAAATATTGCATTTTATCATAAAAATGCTTAAAATTTCCTCTTATGTGTTCCCTTTTTACTATCATATTCGTAGAACATAATGGTGATGAAAGTCTCTCTTCTTTTGAGAAGGACGACAGAGATCTCATTCTTGACTTCAAGCTCGGCGATCGAAAAGCCTTTGAAAAGGTTTTTGAAAAATACCGCGAGGCTCTGTACAGGTTTGCTTTCAAATACCTCAAAGATGAAGAGACTTCCATGGACGTGGTTCAGGAATGTTTTATACGCCTCTTATCCAACAAGGAAAATATTGACCCTGATAAGGGTGTAAAAAACCTTCTGTTTACAATTGCGGTAAATTACTGCTATGACATGATTAAGAGAAATAAAATCCGCAAATCAAGCTCTATCCACGTTATGGAAGAAAACGGCATGGAAATAAGCTGCAAAAGCGCGTCACCGGAACAATTATCCCAAATGGGAGAAATGGAAGACGCACTTGGAAACATTGTGGACAACCTTCCAGGTAAACAAAAAGATGTTCTGCTCATGAAAAAAATGGGGGGATTGACATTTAAAGAAATCGGTGAGGCCATGGGCTTCTCCGAAAGATACGCAAAAAAACTAATAAAGACCGCACTTGACACAATTATCGAGTCTTTTGATACCGCGGGATTTACCAAGGAAGGGATGTTGACATTATGAGCAAAATACAATTCCGTGATCACATGATGAATCAGTTCTCCCTTCTTGAAAAAGATAAAAAACAAATCATTGATGATAAAATTCAGAAAAACATAAAAGACAAAGAAATCGCAGAATCAATCGATAGAGAATTGACAGGAAAAAATATCCCTGTCCCGAAAATGGATCATCTTGCTGATACAATATGGGCACTTCGACACCGCTCAGCACAAGCACTTCGACAAGCTCAATCACCGCGATACTTCGACAAGCTCAGTACAGGCACTTCAACAATCAGACGTGTAAAACGTAAAAAAATAATGATGAGAATAGGATCAGCCCTGGCAGCAGCTGCCGCTGTTGCAGTTATTTTTACGACCGGCATTTTTAAAAGGGTTTCACAGCAATCACAAACTATATCAATCACACTTACAAAGGGAAGAGCTGGAATTCTTCCTGGCAGGAACAGGAAAAATTTAAAAAAGAATATTATGTATAATGTAAAAATCGGCGAATCAATACTGACTGCCCACAATACAAGAGTCATTGCCCGTATCCCGGGAAATGGAAGGTTTGAACTGATAAATACAGCGAAAGTCACCCTTCGTGATTTTAAAAAGAAAGACAAATCTAATATAATGAGCCTTAATATTGAAACCGGACATCTATTGGTAAATATCGACAAGTCCAGTTATAAAATATTTAGAGTAAAAACACCGCACACCCTTGTAACAGTAACAGGAACAAGTTTTGAATTATTTGTAAATAACAGAAAAACTTCAGTCAAAGTAAAACGTGGTGAAGTAAAATGCACGCTCATTTCCGATAACAGTAAAACAATAACATTGACAGTCAATGATAATGCGGACTTTGTTGAAGATAAAATAATACCGCTCAAACAGGATAACCCTAAAAAGAATCTAAATAAAAAAACAGAAAAAACATCCAGAGAATTCAGGGAACGAGTACACCTCAAAAACGGAATGGTAATAACAGGAAACATTGTGTCTCAGGATAAAACAACTTTGGTCGTCAGAACCCCTGCAGGAATAATGAGGATATCACGCAATAAGGTTAAAAATGTAGAATATATTAAGTAGCAATTGAGAGAGTTTTGGTTTTGAAGAAATAGATAGAACACAGATTGTACGGATCTAACTGATTTTTATGCTGACAGACTGTGTAAAAAGAC
>JAGLSM010000393.1 GCA_023135745.1 Spirochaetota bacterium
TCGAAGAGGCCGGTCTTGAAATGGGCGGTGTAGATTCAATTGCCGTAACTACCCGGCCGGGACTTATCGGCTCATTGATTGTCGGATTATCGGCAGCAAAAGCCTACGCCTACTCCTGGAATAAACCAATTATACCAATAAATCATATATCAGCTCATCTTTATTCGGCAGCCTTTGGGGGGGATCTTGATTATCCGCTTATTGGTCTTGTAATATCAGGAGGGCATACTCTGCTGATAAAGGCTTCATCGCCAACCGATCTTGAATTTCTCGGCACAACTATTGATGATGCTGTTGGAGAAGCTTACGACAAAATAGCCAAACATTTTGGTCTTGGTTATCCCGGCGGACCTGTTATTGACAGGCTGGCATCTCAGGGTGATTCAAGAGCATATAATTTTCCAATGAGTCTTTTAAATCAGGATAAACACAGGTACAATTTTTCATTTTCAGGGATAAAGACAGCAGTAATTCACCAGCGAGACAGGTTTAAAAAAGATTCTTCAAAATCCGAAGATGTCAAAGACATTGCCGCTTCCTTTCAGAATACTGTATCGGAAATACTCTTGGAAAAAGTTAAACGGGCGGTTAGAGATACGGGTATTAAAAGAGTTGCTGTTGCAGGCGGAGTTGCTGCTAATTCATCTATAAACAGGGTCTTTACTGAACAGGATGAATTTAAGGCTGTATTTCCTCCAAGGAAACTATGTACTGATAATGCCGCGATGGTTGCAGGGCTTGCCTTTCATGTTAAGGAAAAATATTCATATAAAGAAGCTATGCTCTTTGATGCTAAATCCAGGATTATAAAAAAAGGCTACAAGAAATAGAGATTCCATATATCTAGGCTGAAAAACCAGGATATCCATGCCCCCAAAGTCAGAAAAGGAATAAACGGGATTTCGGTTTTACGCGAGGCTTTTTTAGTTAAAAGCAAAAAGACTCCAAAAAGACCGCCTATTATTACGCCGAAGAAAACGGCAATTAATGCACCTTTCCATCCTAAAGCCATTCCAATCATAGCGGCGTATTTAGGGTCGCCCAAACCCATGCCATCCGGTTTTATCAGATGAATTATAAAAAGAGGAATGAATCCTGCCGCGGCTCCGAGAATAGGGTAATAAACAGGCTCATTTTTTATAATAACAGCTCCCGCGAAAAAAAGAAGGCTGCCGGCCAATAATAGTTTATCGGGAACCAAAAAGCATTTAAGGTCAATGAGTGAAAGGCTTGCTGTAATAAAAAAGAATATAAACAGATTAATAGAGATGGTTATGTCTTTTGTGATAAAATATGAGAGGCTTATAACCAGGCCCCATATTCCTTCAATGACAGGATACATCACCGGTATGGATGAACCGCAATTTCTGCATTTGCCAAGTGAGAAGAAGTATCCAAAAAATGGAATAAGCGATATAATTGCTATTGTTTTTTTACAGTTTTCGCAGAATGATCTTGGTGAAATAAGTGAAATATCCCGGCACATTCTATACTGCAGCACTCCTGTGAGAGAGCCGAAAGAGGCACCGATAAAAAAAAGAGTACAAAGGATAATCAGTTCCATAAAAATCACCATGAGAGCTTTTTGCAAAGAGAATAAGTATATTCCGGTAATAAGCTACAGTAATCTGCAAAAAAAGCAAATAATTATAAATCATACTATAACTTAGATTCGATATTAATTTTGATAGAGATACACAGTAGGGCAATCACATATGTCAAAAAAATATTCTTATGATTCACCTAACCCTATCCCTTCCCTCGAAGGGAAGGGTAACGTTGAAAATTAATTTCGAGCATTTTTTTGGAACTTATTAAGTTATTTTTTATCGTAAGATTTAGTAATAAAGAGATTAATAATAATTTAGAGTCAGTATTAAAAAAATTACAGAAATTTGTATGCCACGGATGTAAACACAAAAGTTAAAAGTATCCCCCTTCCCTTTGAGGGAAGGGGGAATAAGGGGGTTTGGTCGTCCTGTAATAATCCATTAAATAGGCTTACTACCATCAGTATAAAAATCTGTGTCGAAAAAAAATGACA
>JAGLSM010000394.1 GCA_023135745.1 Spirochaetota bacterium
CATTGGACCTGAAATATGATAAAACAAATTTCAGGGTTTTATCTCCTACAATAAGAACAAGGATAGACAGAACCTATGATGGTATAATATCTGAAAAGGTATTTAAATATGTAGTCTATCCTCTTACTTCAGGAACCAATCATCTACCGTCTTTTTCTCTTTCATTTTTTGATCCTGTAAAAAAAAGATACAGAAGTGTCATGACGGGAGTGAAAAACCACTTTATAATAAAGCATTCCGGAAAAGAAGTAGAAACAGGAAAAAAAAAGAAAGAGAAAATAGATGTTTTTATTAACAGATCAAAAGTCAGAAACCGGATGATTCCTTTTTCAGAGAGTTTTTTAAAGGTGATATTCTTACTACTTATAGCAGGATCAATTATTTCATTATTGTGGTTTAGACGTTTAATTTTTCTGGAGAATAACCCTGTTTATGAAAGAAAAATCGGAGCAAAGAGTTTTGCTCTAAATAATTTGAAAATTGCGTCAGGATACTTAAAAAAGGAAAAAATAAATGAAGCAATTGGTTTGATTGAAAAAACCATTAAAAAATACCTTCTTAACAAATTGGAACTTGAAGATGAAAATATCCTGCTTACGAGTCTTACAGGTAAACTTGAACTTGCCAAATTGAGCTCTGAATTAATTGAAGAAATTACAGATCTGCTTCATGGGGTTAGCTATCTGAGGTATTCTGCGCAAGGCTCGCGTGAAAATGTTCAAAAACTAATCACGAATTCAGTCTCGCTGATATCCAGGATTCATTCGGGATGGACAGAAAGATGAAAAAAACACAAAAAATTATACTTTCTATAATGGTTTTAATCTTTCTTGCTTTTATAATAGCTCCATCATGTTTTGCTTTTGATACAAGTTCTGCGGATCAAATGATGGAAAGTAAGAGATACAAGGATGCTCTTAAAGAGTATAAAAAAATTATCAATCGTGGAGTTATGGATTACGGTCTTTATTACAATGCCGGGGGTGCAGCTTCAATGCTTGGAGATAATGGGACTGCAATGCTCTATTATGAACGGGCCAGGCTGATTTATGACGGTAAGACGAGTCTTGACAGGAATATAAGAATAATTAAGTCCAGAACCGGGTCTGACAGGTTTGATTTTGATGTGCATCCGCTGGCAAAATTATTTCTCTTTTTTTATTTTCATTTATCAAGATCAGATATTGTATTATGCCTCCTTATATTTATTGCTTTTCTAATAATTTTTGTAAACATTGGTCTTTGGCTGAGGTGGTTTAAAACTTTTTGGTTTAAATTTATCTCTATATGTTGTATAGTTATCATAATTGTTGCCGGAGTCAGCCTGTTTATAAAGACCAGGAGGGCAACTAATAACAGAAGAGCAATTGTTACATTAAAGGATGCTTCCTTAAGAGCTCAGCCGGGTGAAGATTCAAGGTCTATAATGGTTTTTCCTCAGGCAACTGAAGTTCATATTATAGAAAAAAATAATGAATTCTACAGGCTGGTTCTTCCAAATGGTGTTTCAGGTTGGATTAAAAAAGGTGATTTTGAATTTATTGTTCCACAAAAATAACTAAAGTCCCGGAGGTGATGATGCTGTCAAAGGTAAATAATTTTTTAAGCCTTCGAAAAAAAAAGAAACCTCTTTATATGCTGATGAAAACAATTCCTATGTTTTCATCTTTGAATTCCAAGGATATAAAAAAGCTTGAAAGGATTCTTCATCTAAGAAACTATGACAAGGGAGAAATCATCTTCCGTGAGAATACCCCGGCTCATGGAGTCTTTATAATAAGGGAAGGTTCTGTTTCTATTACTAAGGAAAGGGATGACGGTAAAACCGAAGAGGTAGAAGTGATGAAACCGGGTTCATTTATTGGTGAACTTGCCCTTTTCTCAAACTTAAAACGCAGAGTTTCTGCTTCAGCCCTTGAAGACTGTGAGATTGTCGCTTTTTTTAAACATGATTTTCTTGATTTGATTGATTAATATCCTGCGCTTGGAATTAAGGTTTTATTGGAAATTTCAACAAATATAAGCCAACGATATA
>JAGLSM010000395.1 GCA_023135745.1 Spirochaetota bacterium
GCGTTTATTGCCTCGGGAAAGGTGATAAAGGCGAGCCCGGGTCCTGCCTTGACAACTTCAGATACGGGAGTTCCTGTTTTATGCGCAAGATAACCTAATGTCCCAAAAACAGCAAAACCGGCGAAGAGAGAAAAACCGCAATTAAAAAGCGCGGTTAACTTGGCATTACCAATTATATTGGATTTTTTCGGCAGATAACTCGAATAGGCAATCATGATTCCAAACCCGATGGACAGGGTGAAAAATATCTGGGAATACGCGTCTATCCATATAGACGGTTCCAAAAGTTTTGAAAAATCAACCTTAAACAGATACTGCTTAATACCTTCGCCCGCGCCTTCAAGAGTAACCCCCCTTACAACCAGAAGCGCTACCAGAAAGAGAAGAAGCGGCATAAAAATTTTGTTAGCCTTTTCAATACCCTTTTGAATACCCTTATAAACAATAACCCAGTTTATAATCCACACAAGGGCAAGCCCAAGAATTATATACAATACCGGACCTGTAAAATCCCACATTGAAGACTTCATCTGCAGATGAGTTTTAAAAAAGAAATCAGAAACCTTTGTTCCCCATTCAAGAGTAAAAGCTGAAATAAAATAACGGATACACCAAGAAATAACTACAGCGTAGTATAGATTTATACCAAACATGGCAAGAGTTACACCCCACCAGCCCAAGCCCTGAAAATGATCTGTCTGATGGTTTTTAACCTTGTAAAAAGCTGTAGGAGGCGCGCCTCTCATTTTATGACCTATGCCGAATTCAAGAATAAGAATAGGTAATCCGGCGGTAAGTAAGGCAACAAGGTATGGAATCAGAAAGGTTGCCCCTCCGTTTTTGTAAGCCAGATAGTTAAAGCGCCATATATTTCCGAGGCCGATAGCTGAGCCTATGGCCGCCATTAAGAAACCGGTTCTGCTTTTCCAATTCTCCCTTGTTGGTTCCATATTAAATCCCTTATTTTTTATCAAAAAATCAGTTAATGCAGCTGAAGTTGATTTATTTTTATCCAAATTTGCTGAATAATAGAATTATAGTATTAAACAGATATGGATATTGCAAGGAATCTTTATTAGAATAATAATGTAAAAACTGTTGACAAATTGATAAAAAAAACATACTTATTGTTGACACATAAGAAAGTATCTGGATAAGCAAATGAAAAAAAGCCTGATAATTATTTTGACATCAATTCTTCTTTTTTCTGTTTTTAACTGCAAAAATAAAAACACACCTTTTAGAAAAAAGAAAGAGAAATTGGTAATTAAATCAAAAACAATACCCCAATTATTTTCTACAATAAGTAAAGCGATAAAAATACGGAATATAAATTTAATAAGAAGCCTGTATACCCGAAGAACTTTAAGTGCCGTTAAGTACAATAACAAGCTTGGAATTGGTACAGCCGGATCAATTGATGAAAAAATCATGAATGAAATTGAAACAATAGGAAAAAAGAATAAAAAAATAAAAATCCTCTCAATAAGGAGAAGAAAAGTCCTTGTCCAGTGGCCTTCAGGAAAAACATTTGTAGTTGTAGTATACTGGGAAAATAAAGGGTACAGGATTGACGGAATAAACAGTCCCGGAGGCGAAATCCTTCTTTTAAAAGAATAAAAAATTATTTTTATATGGATTTATACCGATAATATTAAGGTGTAAGGCCTTTTGTAATTTTTATATTAAGGACATATACAATGAATTCGAATGATTTTAAAACATACCTATTCAGCCAAATGAATGAGATTTTTAAATACAAATGGATTGAAAGCGAAAAACGCGGTTATGATATTGGCAACAATCAAGCGGCATTTGAATGGATAGGCAAATACAGTGAAAAATTTCACAACGAATATTTAAAAAAGCACAACTAACCAACACTCTCAAAACACTACTATATTTCGTAGCCCAGATAGTTTTTAAAAATCACTGATTGAGTCCCAATTTCATCGGGATTGCACAACCTAACAAACAAATTTTATATGGAAAAGTGTCCGTTGTACAACCTAGTGCCCACACCGCATGATTCCA
>JAGLSM010000396.1 GCA_023135745.1 Spirochaetota bacterium
ATTCTTTTTAAATCAGTAGCCAAATATGCCGGTAAAAACGCGGTAGGTATAATAATGACAGGAATGGGTAAGGACGGAGCTGAAGGTCTTCTGAAAATGAAAAAAGAAGGTGCGAGAACTATTGCTCAGGATGAGGTTAGTTCTATAGTATTTGGTATGCCTAAAATTGCTATTGAAATTGGGGCAATTGATCATGTTCTGCCTCTCGATAGAATAGCTGAGAAAGCATTAATGCTTGCTGTAAATTAAATTTGGTCTATATATTTAGTCCATAGATAAATAATGTAAAACAGGTTGATTTCTTGAAAATATTAAAATTCAAAAATTTTGTTTTTTTTAAAAACGATGATGGACGCAGGAAGTATCTAAAACAACCTCCAAAAATATACAAAAAAGAGACTCACGGAATTTCATTGGAAAAAATTGATCATCATGCTTTTCTAATTGTTAAAAAACTTCAGGATAAGGGTTTTCAGGCTTACATTGTAGGTGGAAGTGTCCGGGATTTATTAACTGGAAGAAATCCAAAGGACTTTGATATTGTTACTAACGCGAGACCACACACTATTAAGGCTCTTTTTCATCGTGCAAATATAATTGGGCGGCGTTTCAGGATAGTTCATATTATGTTTGGTAAAAAAATTTTTGAAACAGCTACATTCAGGTCGATACCAAACCGGGAAATTGATGAAGAGCTTCTCATTACAAGAGATAATACTTACGGAAGTGAGTCTGAAGATTCTGCCAGGAGAGATTTTACAATTAATGCTTTGTTTTATAATCCGGTTACTGAGGAAATAATTGATTATGTAAATGGTTATCGGGATATCAAGAAGAAGCTTATTTCAATTATTGGGCGTCCGGAAGTTTCCTACTGTGAAGATCCTGTAAGAATGATTAGAGCGGTTAAATATAAGGCTATTACAGGTTTTGATATGGAAAAATCGGCATATAAAGAAATTTCAAAATTAGCTAAAAATATCACCAGCTGTTCTCCCGCGAGGTTATTGGAAGAAATTTTTAAAATCATGAGATCAGGGGTTTCTCTTGAGATATTTCATTCTTTAGTGCAAACCAGACTTTTAAAATACATGATGCCGGAAGTATATAAGAAGCTTTACCCTCATTCTCAAAAAATTCACCGGTTTGAATCAAGCCCTCTGGGCAGGCGTTTGAAAGTCATGGATGAGTTAATAGATCGAGGGCGCAAGATTAGTAATGTTGTTTTTTTAGGTATTCTTTTTTATGATCTTGTGAGAGAAGAGGTTGAGAATTCAACACATCACGACAAAGGTTATATAAGCAATATTTATCTTACAAAAGCTTCACAGAGATTGAAGTTTTCCAAAAAGGCCAAAGATCAATTGGTGAAAGTTCTGATTATGCAATCCAGATTTTTAAAATATAATTTAACAAAAAAGAAGTCTCCGGCAATTGACAAGCTGGTTATGAGAGACTATTTCAAGGATGGGCTTGATTTCTTTGAAATTTTTTGCAGGATTGAAAAGAAGTGGAGTGATCAGTTATTATTCTGGAAGGATATCTACAAAAATAACAAAAATAAAATTTTTGATAAACGCAATAAACGAATAAATATAAAAAAACTAAGGTCTACGTATAAAAAAAAGAAATCATAGGAGGTTATGTAGGGGCCTTGCAATACGCCCATACAGCCCCTAGGAGAAAAGGGCAGGGAGCAGGATTTTTTTTGTGTTTTTAATAATTATTTTACAGATTTCTTTATAGTCCATCTTTCGTAATCCTGCCAGATATTCAGCTGTGAATTTTATATTCCATGGACGGTTCGGCTGTCCCCTATGAGGAAGAGGTGTCAAATATGGGGCGTCACTTTCAATTAGAATTTTATCAAGAGGGATGTATTTAGCAGTTTCCTGGATGGTTTTTGCCGTTTTGAATGTAAGGTTGCCGGCAAATGAAATGTAAAAGTTATTTTGTATCATTTTTTCAGCAAATTCCGGAGTTGAGGAATAACAATGCATGACCCCTCTTAATAAGGGATAGTCTTTGATGAT
>JAGLSM010000397.1 GCA_023135745.1 Spirochaetota bacterium
TTTTTCAGCTTAACTAAAACCCTTGAATTATTAACATTCATAGTATTTCCTTAAAATAAAGGTACATTAGCGTTCATTCAACAAATTTTGTACAAGACTGCTGCACAAATTCACAAACAAAATTTTACATGAATAATGCTCCGTTGTACAATCTGATACTCATACAGTCAGGATGACTAAAGAGTACATATTCTTGATGCGAAATTCAAATAAAAGATTCTTGTATATATTGAACTTTTTGCAAAACACAGCTCATTATAATTCACCACGATACAAACTTAAGTTGCATAACCTTATTTTTTTGAAAAATGACTGTTTGAGTAAATAAATATTCTATTAACAAATAAATTCTATCCCAAACAAAGCTTTCTTTTCGTAAGAAATTCAATACGTTTGCGAAGCAACTCCGAAGGAGAATTTCATTTTCAAAAAAATAAGGTTGTGCAACGCTTTCGCAACTATCTTTACTATTTCATAATTATATATTCATTAAGAATTTCTGATTTTTTACCATTTTTAACATAATCAAAGAGTCTTTTTTTCATTTTATATACAACTCCCGGGAGACTCTTTACAAGGTTTATCCTGCAATCCCTGTCATTCTGCATATCATAGAGTTCATACTTAACCCCGTCTCCGGTCGGCATATAAATGAGTTTGTATTGACCGTCCCTGATCATCCTGTGTTTCGCGGTAATAATGATATCGGTAAAGTCTTTTTTAACTACAATTTCCCTGTTAAAAGAAAAATCGATCTTTGAAAGCTTGGTTATATCGGGATACATTATTCTGTTTTTCTGAAAAAAATAATCTCCAAGATCAGAAAACCATATACCGGTTTCCGCGTACGCAGTGAGATTTTTTACAACCGGAACTTTTCCGGCAATGTATCCTGACAGATCAATACCCTTCCATCCTTTTTTATATCCGGCCGAAAGAAGACCTGACAGGGTCGGAGCAATATCAATGACACGGACAACCCTGTCAATTTTTTTCATTTTATTGTTATAATCGGGATGGTAAATCATAAAGGGAATCCTGGTAGCATAATCACCCCTTAGATGTTCACCGTGCCCCATCCCCATACCCGGCTCATATAGATTCTCTCCATGGTCAGACAACAGAACTACTATAGTGTTTTTAAGCAGCCCTTTATCCTTAAGAAATTTAATTATCCTGCCGGAGGCATCATCCATAGCCTTAACCCCTCCGTCATACAATGCATTCACCTGCAGCTTGTCTTTTTTACTGAGGCCCTTCTGTTTTGAAAGAACAATATTCTGCTTATAGTACTTAAACGCACCCTTGTACCTCGGGTCCGCGTATGTCTTGTAATACGGCCAGACATTCGCGTACGGGAAATGAGTCGTTGAAAAAAATACTGTAACAAAAAAATTACCCTTTTTAGAAAAATCGCTGATAGTGCTTATTGTTTTATCCGCCAACAGTGATGCCTCCGGAAGCTGGGCAAATTCATTAAGCACAGGGAAAATTTTTCTGCCGAATGAATTCAGAATAAAAGGAAAAAGGAAGGTATGTATCTCAAGACTTCCCTGTTTAAGAAGAGCGTCAAAATTAAAATAAGGAGTTTTAACCAGATCAAAACCAAGTTTTATCCTTGAAAAAATATCCCCGGCAAAATCCGATATTACAGCAGTCTTGTAACCCCTTTTTTTAAGCGCATAGTTAATTGATGGAAAATACTTTTTCCTTTCTCCGGGGCTTGGAAACATATGCCTTATCCCGTGATCCCTGGAATACTGAGAACATAGTATTGATACCCATGAAGGAAAGGTCCGGGGAACTTCAATAAAGGTATTGTTAAAAACAAGCCCCTCCTTCATAAGTTTGTCTATATTGGGACTTGTCTTTCTATGATAACCCATACAGGACAGCCGATCCGGCCTAAGCGCATCAGAAGCAAGGATCAACAGGTTATAACCTTTGGATTTAACCGGACTGCTGTTTAATGAAAGAAAAAAAACAAAAATAAGCAGAAGAACAATCCCGGAAATAAACTGTTTTTTCTTCC
>JAGLSM010000398.1 GCA_023135745.1 Spirochaetota bacterium
GATTAATTAACCTTAAATTTAACAGCAAAAACAGGAATATAAAACTTACTGATATTAGAATAATCGGTAAGGATTTGGGTTTTGCGGGTTATGGGTCGGCCAAAATATTAAGGGATGGGTTTGCCGGTAAGTTTGTTTTTTCTAAAAACTGTACTGTTGATTTAAAGATTCTGGGTTCTAAAATTCGTTCTTTAATAAAATTCAATAGTTTTAATTTATCAAAACATGTATCTAAAAAAATCAAAGGAATAGTTAACGGCTGGTTAAAAATTGATGGCCGGCTTGCTAATCCGGGCCTTTCAGCAGATCTTACCCTAAGGAATGCTGTGATTTTTGATAATCCTTTTTATCTTAGACTCAAAGCTGACAGAATCAATAAGGGCTTTAAAATTCGAAATTCTTACTTATCCATTGGTGATGCTCAGATTGCTATCGACAATGGATTTCTACAATCATATGGGAAAGACTCATACAGGATCAATTTATCCGCGTATACACGTTATTCACTGCCCATGGCAAAGCTTTCCGGCCGGATGTTTTTGACCGGTCTTATAGGTGCCGGCAGCATAGATGTTCTTTTAAAACTGAATTATTTAAACATCAATAACAAGTCTCTTGCTAATGTTGCTTCACAGATACAGTACAGAGACGGCATAATGAATTTTTTGCGTAAGGGACCATCAGGTTTGACGGGTGTAGTTGACATTAATAAAAAAGAGTTTTCATTTCAGGTGTATGACAAAAATACTCTGTTTCTTCAAACTGCCGGTAAACTGCTCCGGAACTACATCTCATTATACTTTCATTCTGAGAATATGCAGCTGTCTTACCTTAATTTTTTACCATCTGTTTTCAAGAATGCGGCCGGCAAAGGCAGGTTGAAACTGGAAATAAGAGGAAGAAGGCATGATCCCTCTGTTAGAGGTTTCATTCAAATAATAGGAGGAACCTTTAAGCCTGTCTTTTTCAAGAAGAAGGTGGAAAAATTCACAACAGACATTGTCTTTAACGGGCATAAAATTGCAATAAAGAGATTAAAAGGAAGAGTTGGAAAGGGTGATTTTAATTTAACAGGATCTGCCCATTTACGCGGAGGTGCTATAGAGGATCTTAACCTGCGGCTAAGGACTGATAAGAAATACGGGATAGAGGTAAATATTAATGACAGGGAGCTTAAATCGGACGGATTCATGATGGCGGATGTTTTTATAAAAGGAAACCCGAAATCTCCATCGCTGGAAGGAAGAATTGCCATACGGAACAACGAATTCAGTTATTTTGAATATCCGTCAAAAAGCAAGAATGTTTCATTTGTAAAAAAGATTAGATGGAACGTTGAGGTAACGGCTATGAAGGGTGTTAAATATATACATAGTGAAGAAATAATGGGTATTTCAGCTGTTGTTAAGCCTCAGTCATGGATAAGACTCCGTAATAGAATCCTTGACAGGAATTTTATGGTTCAGGGCCGTATTGATATTCTCAGGGGAGTGCTGGAGTATATCAATAATGATTTTATGATAAAACAGCCGACCTATCTTGTGTTTAAAAAAACATCGAGAGGCTTTAAACCATGGCTTGTCTTTATAAGTGAGTTAAAAATGAAGGACGAGAACAGGGAAGATATTACAATATTTCTTTCTTATGCCGGGTCCTTGTCAGATAAGTTCAAGTTTCATTATACATCTGATCCGTCCAGACCTGAAAAAGATATATTAGCGCTTCTTGGCGTTGAAAGAAAGACGGATGATATCGCGGATAGAAGCGGTACATCTGATTCATTTTTTATAAAGTCAACTGAGATACTTTCTCTTTTAGGCTTTAAAATTGTATCAAAACGGATTCGGAAATTTACGGGTTTGGATGTGTTTTCAATACGGACTCCGCTTGTCTGGAACTGGTTTGAACAGCAGTCAATGGATCTTCTTGATCCAAAGCGTCAATTATCTTTATTGAGGGATACTTCATTTTCGCTTGGAAAATATTTGACGCCGCATGTGTTTGTTGAATATACTTTGACTCTTAAA
>JAGLSM010000399.1 GCA_023135745.1 Spirochaetota bacterium
CAACCTAAAAAACAAAATTTTACATAGATAAGCATCTGTTGTACAACTTGGTAAAACAAATTTTCATATTAACCTGCACCGGTTACACAAACCTATTTTTTTGAAAGATGCTCTGTTTGAGTCCCGATTAGATCAGGATTGCACAACCCAGAAAAGAAAGTACCATATGAAATTACATTTGTTGCAGAACCCGTCAAAACAAATTTTCATTTTAACCTACACCAGTTGCACAAGCCTATTTTTTTGAAAAATGCACTGTCTGAGCAAATAAACACTGATTACCAAACAAATTTACACCTACAAACTTGCTTCTTTTGGTAATTAATCAAGTGCGAGTTTGCATTTTTCAAAAAAATAGGCTTGTGCAACGCTTCGGCAAATAAACTTTATCCATAGGAGCCTTTTGCCCCGATTTAATCGGGGCAAAAGGCTCCTAAAAATCTTTTATTTACATAAAGTACTTCGTAAACTTCTTATAAAGTTGAGGTAAATTAATGACAAATCAAATTTCAAAAATAGAAAAGAAACTGGAAGAAAAAAACCTGAACCTTCCAAATTTGGGAAAACCACTCGGGACTTATCTCAATGCAGTTGTAGCAAACGGCCTTGTTTTTGTATCCGGCAAACTCCCAATAACAGAATCAGGAGAACTCCTGTATGAAGGCAGACTCGGCGATATTATTTCAACTGAAGAAGGTTATGAAGCCGCAAAACTATGCCTTCTTCATGTTCTTGCCAGTATTAAAGAAGCAGTCGGAGACCTCGATAAAATTGAACGAGTTGTACGTCTGGTTGGATATGTAGCAACTACATCAGAATACTATGACACACCAAAAGTAGTAAACGGAGCATCAGAATTAATGATAGACCTTCTCGGTGAATCCGGAAAACACGCAAGACTGGCCGTTAATGTACCGGCTCTCCCTCTAAACGCGCCTGTAGAACTCGAAGGAATATTTCAAATAAAAGGTTAATAATGATTACAAAATGCCCGCATTGCAATGCTGATATAAAAAAAGAAGACCTGTACTGTCCGAATTGCGGACTTGGTATAGACAAAGAACAGACCAATCCTCAGGGTGTCCCATGGGATAACAGAAAAGAACTTGGTACTGCCGCTGCCGCGTATGAAAACATGAAAAGTATGCTTTTCTCACCCGGCAAGTTTTTTTCCAATATGAAAAAAGGCATCGATCATAAAAGCCCAATATTATATATTGTCATTTTTTCATTCGCAGGAGCATTATTTTCAAGCATATGGAATCTTCTGCTTGAATCTGAATCCACCCTGTCATTGATCAAGACAATCGCGGCATCATTTGGAACCAGGATAAAACACCAACAAGCTGTTGACCTTTATAAAATAACACTGATAGGAAGACTCTTTTTTATTCCTTTAATTAATATTGTTTTCCTCTACATCTGGACAGGTATTATACAGATTGTACTTGCTTTATTCAAAGTACATGACAGAAAATTCACAACCACTTCCAGAATTATTTCCTACAGTCATACCTACTTCATAGCCAGCGCCATACCCGCTCTTGGTTTATTGATCTTCTATCTTGGGCAGTTTATATCTATGGTAATAGGTTTAAAACGCGTGTATAAATTATCAGGAGGAAAGGCCGTGTCCGCGGTCCTGATACTTCCGCTAATAATGACATTATTAATTATACTCATTGGCGCAATAAGCAATCTTAACATAGGATCCCTCTAAACAAACATTTACAAAACATTCTAATAATAAGTTATAAAATCTAATTGTCATAAAAGATGCTTTGTTTGAGTCACGATTTATCATCGGGATAGAATTCGATATTGCAGAACTGGAAAAACGAAGTTTCACATGAGTAACTCTTTGTTGCACAACCCAACAAACAAAATTTTACATGGATAGGCCTCCGTTGTGCAACATTCTTCCAATGTAATTTACCTTTAATGGAATTGTCCCGATGCAATCGGGACAATTCCATTAAAGACTTGAAATAACCTTCAAGATAAGCTATTTTTAACAAAAA
>JAGLSM010000004.1 GCA_023135745.1 Spirochaetota bacterium
GGAGGCAAAAACATGAAAAGGACTTATCAACCAAGTAATATTAAAAGAAACCGCAGATTTGGTTTTTTAAAGAGGATGAGTACAAAAAACGGGCAGGCTATTCTTAAAAGAAGAAGACTTAAAGGACGAAAAAGACTTTCAGCAGCTGATGAATAAAAAACAGGCTGCTTTTACTAAATTAATGAGACTGAGAAAGAAAAAGGAATTTGACAGCCTATTCAAAGAATCTACTAAAATCTTACAGAACGGATTTCTTATCAGACACAGGAAAAATTCAGCTTACATTTCCCGGCTGGGTATAATGATTGGGAAAAAGAAGGGTAACGCTGTGGAAAGAAACAGAATCCGAAGAATCGTACGGGAATCTTTCAGAAATAATCATGCGGATATGAATAACAGTTACGACATACTTGTAAGCCTTAATGAAAACAAAAGGTCACAGAGCAAAAAAGAAGTAGCAGATGATTTTATGGAAGTCTTTGCTGCCTTTTTAAAATAAGTATGAAGTTCAGGCACATCTCATTTCTTTTAATTACATAAAAAAATATTATTGGAGAGTATTGTATGAACAAGCGTTTATTTTTAGCATTGGGTCTTTGGTTAATTCTTATAATAGTATGGAATTCGCTAAGTCCTAACAAAAAGAAAACTCCTGAAAAGAAGGACAACACAAAAGTAAGTCAAAAAACACTTGATAAGAAAGATGCTGTAAAAAAGGGTTCAGCTAAAAACGTCAACATATTTAAGACGGTAAAAACAAAGAATGATTATAAAACATCACAGTATAGGGCTGCCAATGTTGTTACAACTAATTTTATTGCGGGTTTAAATAAAATTGACGGAACTTTAGATTCAATTAAGTTTGTCAAATACAATGAAGCCGGGAAAAATATAAATTTCATTGAAAAGAATTTTAAATTTCTGAGAAATTTCAGGGTGAGTTTTTATGGTCTTTATGAGGCTGATAAGCAGTCTGAAATGGTTTTTAATCATAAAAAAGTAAGCGGTCTTGAACACGTTTTTCAAAAACAAATTGAAAATGGTTTTTTTCTGAATAAACGGTATAAATTTTATCCTGATAAAAATTATTTTGATCTTTATATTGAGCTTATCAATCAAACCGGTAAGACTAAACGTCTTAGACGTAACAATAATGCGTACTCCCTGATATGGGGTTCAACAGTCAACTGGAAAAAAGACAAAAAAACAAAAGGAATGTACGATAATCTGGAGCTCATATACTATGGGGATGACGGAGATCTTGAAGAAATTGATGATAATAAGACTCCTGTTAACGCGTTTAGATGGGTTGGTATGCACGACAGGTATTTTTTACTTGCTGTAATTCCGGTAGATAAGTCGGGTAATTTTCTTTCTAAAAAAGATATAAGTTCGGCATCAGTTAATATAGATAAAAAAAAGAACCACAAGAGTTTTGCGCTCAACAGGGCCGAACTTACACTGGATAACAGAGAAACAAGGGTTGACAGGTACAGGATATTCATTGGGCCGAAAAAACATGCTCTTTTAACTGATGATAGTGTTGTTCAGTACAATCTGGACAAGATTTTCACGGGATTTTTTATTATAAAAGTTATAGGGATACTGATTGAAAAACTCATGTATTTTGTACACGCCGGATTTCTCAATTTTGGTCTTGTTATTATACTTGTTACCCTGATTATAAAGCTTGCACTTCATCCGCTTACTAAAAAAAGCACCTCTTCAATGAAGAAAATGCAATTGCTTCAGCCTAAAATAAATGCTATAAAAGAACAGTATAAGGGTGATCCAAAGGTTATGAATGCCAAAATGATGGCTCTTTATAAGACTGAAAAAATCAATCCCATGGGTGGATGTCTGCCGCTTCTTCTGCAGATGCCGATTTTCTTTGCTCTGTACAGGGTAATTCCACGGATGATTGATTTAAAAGACGCTCATTTTCTATGGATAAAGGATCTGTCAATGCCGGATACCATTATGAAAATTGATGCTTTGAAAAATGTACCGTTATTACCCGCAACAATTAATATACTGCCGCTTATTATGACAGTTTTTTCATTGTGGCAGTCAAAAATTTCGATGGCATCTCAAAGCGGAGGCAGCGATAAACAAAATCAGCAGAATAAAATGATGATGATGATGCCTCTTATATTCCTCTTTATACTCTGGAATATGCCCAGTGGACTTGTACTCTACTGGACGGTTCAGACACTTGTTGCAATTGTACAGCAGGTATTTGTTAATAAAAAATTTGATACACCGGCGCCGGTGCCTGCAAAATAAGGGAAATTAAAATTGTCCTGACACGTCGGGATTGCGGGCATAGAGCGGTGAATCCCGATGCATCGGGATTAGGGGTACTCATAAGGAGAGATATAATGATTACGAAAGAATTTGAAGGTAAAAATGAAAAGGCGGCAATAAAAAAAGCTGTGGTAGAAACCGGTCTCCCGGAGGAAAAATTAAAAATAGAAGTATTAAAAAAAGGAAAGAGCGGTTTTATGGGAATGGGTGATAAAGAAGGTGCCCTTATTTCGGTTAGTTATGATGAAAATGTTTCTGATGAGATAGAATCATCCCAGGAAGCTCCCTTAAATGATAAATCTGATGACAATGAAAATGAGAAAAAAGAGAGACCTGAAAGAACGCCCGCAAATAAAAAAGACAGGGATGAATACGAAGATGCTATTCTTGATTTTCTTGAAGAACTCTTCACCAAGATGGACCTTGAAGTTGATCTATGGATAAAAGACCATTATGAAGACAAGGTTTTTGTAGAAATGAAAAGCCCAAGTTCTGCGTTGATAATTGGAAAAAGAGGAAAAACTCTCGAAGCCTTGCAGCTTTTAACTAATATTGCTGCTTCCAGAAAGATCAATGTTAATCTGAAAGCGGTTGTAGATATTGAAGGATATAGAGATAAAAGACAGGGTTCTTTGAATGAACTCGCGCTTAGAGTTGCCTCCGAGGTAAGAAAAAGTAAAAAAAGTAAATTTCTTGAACCAATGAATCCATTTGAACGCAGGTTAATTCATATGGCTCTACAGGATGTTGAAGATATTGAAACCATGAGCGAAGGAGAGGGAATTTACAGGAAAGTAAAAATTTCTCTCAAATAAAAAGAGATTTTCCAGGTAGTTGCATATAAATTGCATAATTAAATAGTTAGCGGAGCTGACAGTTTAATCATGTTAAAAAAGTTTTTAAGGCTTCAGATGGAAAAAACATTAATTATTCCTGCCGCAGATGATTTTCATGTTCATTTAAGGCAGGGAGACCTCTTAAAAAATGTAGTTCCTCTTGTAATATCCGGTGGTGCCGCGAGAGTCATGGTGATGCCTAATACCACTCCGCCGGTTTACACTTCTCTTGATGCAGCTGATTACAAATCCGAGCTGCAGAAATCTGCTCCGCAAACAGAATTTCTCATGACTATGTATCTTAAAAGTACATTAACAGAAACCGAAATAAAAGCTGCTAAAAATAATGGGGTACTCGCGTTAAAGCTGTATCCAAAAGGGGTAACTACAAACTCAGAAGAGGGTGTATCGGGTTTTGAGGATCTTTATCCTGTTTTTGAAAACATGCAGGAATACGGACTTGTCTTAAGCATTCACGGTGAGTTACCTTATGATACCGGGCAAAATATTTGTGTAATGAATGCTGAAGAAAAATTTTTGCCGTATCTTACTAAGCTTCATAAGGATTTTCCTTCGCTTAAAATTGTACTTGAACATGTATCATCAAAGGCTGCTGTGGATTTTATCAAAAATTCAGGTCCTGAAGTGGCTGCAACCATTACTCCGCATCATCTTGAATTGACCGTTGATGACTGGGCAAGAAATTTTCATAATTACTGCAAGCCTGTAGCGAAATATCCGGAGGACCGGGAGGCTTTAAGACAGGTTGTAATAGAAGGAAATTCAAAATTTTTCCTTGGTTCTGATTCAGCTCCACACCTTAAAAGTAAAAAAGATATTGCGAAACCAGCTGCCGGCATATTCACAACACCTCTGTTAATGGTATATCTTGCCGATACTTTTGACAGACTGGGATGTCTTGATAAACTAAAGGATTTTTCTTCTACATTTGGCAGAACCTTTTATGATCTTCCTGAGAATAAAAAGACAATCAAACTTATTAAAGAGGAACAGGTTGTTCCTGATGAATACAATGGGATTGTTCCATTTAGAGCAGGTGAGATACTGTCTTTCAGAATTGAAGTAGATGTCTAACGTTTCAATATCATAATAAAATAACAATTTATGTAGGGGCAAATAATAATTTACCCCTACATAAATCATCTTAGTTTTCTATCACTGAGATATAATAATCTCCACTAGAGGAGCTTCCAAAGCTTGTCACTTTAATAAAATAAGCTGCATTTGAAGGACATGACCATGTGGTGATTTTTGAAAATGTGTTTACTCCACCATCGTCATTAGAAATTATAAACGAACCGTCAGCTGCATATAAATACAGGTATGAATCAAAATCATTACCAGCGGTGCTGGTTTCTATTGTATAATTATTGCCTGCTGTTCCAACAAAACTAATCCAGTCTTGATCGCTTGCAGGATTGATGGAATGAAACTGTTTGTTTGCTATTCCGAATGAAATAGGTTTGGCCTCAGCTTGGCTATTATCAGGTTCTGCTGTGTCTGTTGGGATGCTGCCTTGATCTATTATCGCAACTTTATATCCGCCGGTATTATAGGAATTTAGGCGAATATAATAATTCCCACTAGTTGAGCAGTTAAAATCATAATACAAACTGCTGCCGCTTCCACTTGTCCATGCAAGACTGTTTTGACTGCTGTTATATAGGGTCATATCCAAATAGTCGATTGAATTAGAGGGATTTACAGCTGAAAACTGAATTCGATATTGACGGCCTAAGTTTGCAGAAAAGACAAGATAATCTGTATCATTTTGCGGATAAATGCTATGTGTTTGCTCATTTCCGATTCCAACCAGTATGCTTGATGCGGAACTAAAATCATTATTACTTTCATACTCATCTGGAAGTATTGTAACTTCCGGAATGTATCTTGATAAATCAATGTATTCTGAATAGTAACCACTTGCTGTCCATTTATTCATATAGAAATTATTTTCATCGGACTTTGTGTATTGATATGTATCATTGTTCATAACCAGATAGTTCGTATTAACAAACCACTCACTACTTATTGTATTTCCAGTCATACTTATATTTGTGTATTTTGTATATGATCCATTTGAATTGAACTTGTAAATTTTTGTCATTGTGTCTGACGCATAATTAACTATCCAGGTTCCAGATAACCAGGTTGGGTATTCTTTAGTTTTAGTGGTAATTATTTTTTCGTCAAACAAATCGGAGCACGCTGTCATTGTTAAAATAAAAACCAGCAAGATGAATATTAATTTTTTCATATTTTCCTCCATTTTTGTTTTCTAATTTTTTTTATAAGATGAATTTAAGGTTGACTGAAGTTATCCAGCCACTTAAAGGAAATTCCAAATATTCAACCGTGGTTGAAGTAGAATCTAGATATCTTTTACCTTCGCGTTTTACTACCAATGGAATGCTGATATAAACAAGATCCAATCCCAGAGAAACTTTTTTACCGAGGGCAAATTCTGTACCAATAAGGAAATTATAGCCCATTGTAAAGTCAGTGTACTCTCGATCAAATGAGCTTGGTTTATCTAAAGTGCCGGTTAGAGAATTGAATACTGAGCCTTTTTCAGTATATGTGGCTGATGTAAAGTTTATACCGACTCCAAGTCTAATGAATTCATTGCGGATACCTATATAGATTGGGACTGACATAAAACCAAAACTTCTTTCTGATATCACATTCATGGAAAGGCTGTCATCTAGATATTGACTTTGTCCACCAAAAGCTTTTGCATATATGAAATCTCCTTGAATAAAAATATTCCTGGTTAGATTTATTTCCATGGTTAAGCCAAAAGTAACATTTTTGGGAGTTTCTGCTAAAGTGAAACTGTCTCCGGTATTAGTCAAATATTGCTGCAAATTTGCATTGTCTTCAAGTATACCAAAGGCTAATGGCAGTGACAAAGATTCTGGTGTTATTCCTGTAGTTACTCCGATACTGATATTGAGTGGAAATAAGTTAAGGCATGGTAAGATTAATAAGATAATAAATACTATTCTTCTTTTCATAATAGGTCTCCAATTTTTATTCTGTTTATATAATTATGTACGTCTGAGAAACAAAAAGGGGCCATTATATGAGGATTTTTTTATTTTTTCTTTTTAAGGATAAGAATACAAAATTAGTAATAGAGCTTGGAATTAATTTTATTGGACAAAAGTTTTTTATCCTCAGGAGAATAAAAATGGGTGGAAAGTGATTTTTCTCGTGAAAAGGAACAATGAAGGATTTAGTATTTTAAAAATCATAAAAAGATAATTATCACTCACCGATAATTTTAACAAGTACCCTTTTTTTTCTCTTTCCGTCAAATTCTCCATAGAATATTCTTTAGAAAAGAACAGATTGTCCCTGATGAAATTTGTGGGATTGTTCCATTCAGGGCAGGTGAGACACTGTCTTTTAAAATCAGGTAGATACTTAACATTTTATTTTATAATTTTTTCTATCATTTTTAAAAAATTTTCCGTTAATATTATCAGGAGGCCCTATGCAAGTTTTAATTACCGGCGTTTCTTCCGGAATCGGTTATTATTGCGCACTTGTTTTTGCCCAAAATGGATACCATGTCTGGGGGACTATTCGTAAAACCTCCAAAGTACCAAAATTTCCTAAAGAAATCACAAAAAACATTACTCTTATTTATATGGATATTACTTCAGACAGCTCAGTAAGTCAGGGAATACATAAAATTTATGATAAAACAAAAGGAAATATTGATCTCCTTATTAATAACGCAGGTCATATTATTAGTGGTTCAATAGAAGAAACAAGTCTTTCACAGAGCATTGATCTTTTTCAGGTAAATTTCTTTGGCCATCTCAGGGTTCTCAAAGAGGTTATCCATATAATGCGTGCCTGGGGAAAAGGCAAAATCATAAACATTAACGCACTCTCAGTACATTTTCCGGTACCCTTTTACGCGCACTACGCGGCAACGAAATCAGCTTTTGAATCAGTCAGTAAGGTATTACGATTGGAGCTTAGAGCATTCAACATCCAAACAACTTCCATTTTATCAGGGTGGATTAAAACAAATTTTATCCATAAAACAAAAGCATACCTTGCAGCTGAAAAATATTCAAGTTATGGCAGGTATTTTCACCAAATTCAAAAACAAGTCCAACGTTCGCTGACAAACGGTATTGATCCTAATAAACTGGCTGTCAGGATACTTAAAATAGCTGGAAGTAAAAAGCTAAAACCACACTACTACTTTTCGAGTTTTATGGAAACATTTAAAACCAGCTTAAGCTGGTTTACTACAACAAGGATTGTAGAAATACTTGAAGTATTTTACTTTAAATTACTAAATAAAAGAAGACATTCCCGTCTGCCTGTAAACAAATTGATAGATATGTCATCAAATAATCGAATATACCAGATACATTTGATTAATATATCCAGAAAGGGATTATTATGCAACTATCTGACGGTTAAACCAATTTTACGACAATCTATTACTATTTTAACGCAAGACATTCCTGTCCGACATTTTTTTATTAGAAAAAAGCATAAAACCGTGCGTATTGTATTTCGAAAAAAATTATCAAAAACAGATTTTTCCATCTTAGGAAAGCAGCTTTCTGAGTTATAAAAAAAGCAGGCAGTTTATCTGCCTGCTTTTTTTATTAATCTGAAATTTACAGGTAAAAAGCAACGCCTACAAGAGCACCGATTGTACCTATCTGTGTATACGGACGGTCAATATCGGATGCTACTGTGCCTGATGAGTCGGTGTATTTGTAATTGTATTTATAATCAGTCAAACCTAAACCTATTTCCATAAATAAAGAAATATGCTTATTGATAAAATACTCAGTTCCCAGGCGCAGGGAAAGTTCCATTATAGTGTAGTCTCTTTCTGTTATAGAACTGTCTGAAGCAGTGCTTTTCCTGCTTGCTTGTATGAATGACACCATTGGTCCAATGGAAACCTGCAGTCTGGCTGTGGGATTGAGATTGTAAAACAGTCCCAGGGAAGCGCCTATAGTTGAAGAGCTGTCATCAGATTGAGTACTCGAATCAAGATCTTTATTTACAGTGTCACTGGAATAGATCAGTACCGAGGGTTTAATGGTTATAGTACCAAGCTTTATCACCATACCGAGAAAGCCGAATTCAGAAGGCGCAAAATCTTCCTGGAATAATGAAGTTGCAAATGCTGTTATGCCTATATTGCCGGCAGAGTACCCGGCTGCTGTTACAGAAAATGTGGAAATTATAAGAAGTACTAAAAATATTTTTTTCATGGGATTCTCCTTTCGCCGGTTTATAAGTAAAATATGACGCCGAAGCGGCCATATATACTTTGCATTGTTGTACTTGTATTCTCATCGTCATCGATAAGTGTGCCGCCGGAATCGTAATTCTTCGAAGTATACGTTGATGTCGTCATACCGAATGACAAATCCATGAACAGGGCGAACCTGGTACCGAATGTGTATTGGGCGCCCAGTATGAGCTGGATTATCATTGTTGTGGTTTTTTTATCATCCCAAGCACCTGAGGTATCCCTATCCATATCGGAATAGATTAAATACTGAAAAGAGGGCCCTGCAAAAAGAGAGAACTTGTTTTGCGGGGAAAAATAGTAAAGAATGTCCAATTTTGCTCCAATATTGCTGATGTCATCTGTTGACTCTTGAGTAGAGAGGTTGTCTTCATATTTATCTGTCTTGGAAATAAATAAAATTGAGGGTTTAACAGCCAGGGAACTTGAAACATGTATAATCGCCCCAAGCCATTGATTGTAACCGTATTCGGATTCAATAGGGAATTTCCGTGCCAGAGAGCCTGTAAGACCGACTTTTCCTCCGGTAAGGGTTGCCAAGGTGCTGTCATTACCCCTTTTTTCATCTACTTTTTTACTGTCATCATCCTGTCCAAAAACAGGTGCAGCAACTAAAAGCAGAATAAAAAATAACAAAAAACATTTTTTCATAAATGCCTCCTCTAAGATATTTTTTTTAACCATTATAAAAATAGAAGTTGTTTTTGTCAACAAATATGCAGTCTTTTTAAAGCAATTGCTATGGCAGAAGAAAAAAATGGTACTTATCATTATGGACATTCGTCTGGCCGGAGAAAGAATTCTCTGCAGCCAGTGTTTTTACTCACCGATTATTTTGACCAGAACCCTTTTTTTTCTCTTTCCGTCGAATTCCCCATAGAATATTCGTTCCCAGGGACCGAAATCGAGTTTACCGTCAGAAATGGCTACTACAACTTCACGGCCCATTATTGTTCTTTTTAAATGGGCATCGCCATTGTCTTCGTATCCGTTATGCTGATACCTTGAATAAGGTTTTTCCGGAGCAAGACCTTCAAGCCACTTCTCAAAATCGTTATGTAAGCCGGATTCATCATCATTAATAAAGACACTTGCTGTAATGTGCATCGCGTTACACAAGAGCAGTCCTTCAGTAATTTGGCTTTCAGCAAGGCATTTTTCTACTTCGCCTGTTATGTTAATCAGCTGTCTTCTGCTGCTTGTATTAAACCAGAGTTCTTTTTTGTAAGATTTCATGTTATCTCCTTTACTTAAAAAACATTCTAATTGAAACGAGCATTAAAAACGCGGCAAATATTTTGCGTAAGAGGTTAGGGTGAATTTTCATCGCAAGTTTGCTTCCAAAAAAACCTCCTATGAAAAAACAAACGGCAATGATTATTGCGGCTTTGAGATTAGTATGCCCGGCTTTATAGTATTCAATAGCTGCTAAAAGACCAATTGGCGGAACCATAAGCAATAATGTTGTGCCCTGTGCTATTTTTTGCTCAAAACCAAAGATATATATCAGAGCCGGTATCATGATGATTGCTCCGCCAATACCCAAAAGTCCGCTCATTATTCCGGCAATTATACCAATGAGAGCAAATCCCAATATTTCCATCATACGTAAATTATAAAGAAATTTTATAAAATAGGATAATTATTAGCTAAATATTATGCTGATTATGCTTTTATTGATGTTTTTAGCAGAGATTTTGAATTAAAATGTAAAATACCGATGATATTAGTGGTTCTGATTTGACAGATTAAGAAATAAATGCTATTGTAAGAAAAAAACAAAAGAATATATTATGCAAGCACATAAAAATTTAATTAAAGCGGTTATTGACGGGACCAAAGAAATATTTTCCGGTCAGGGGTTTGACGTTACAAATGAGCTTCCTGTAACGGCATTGGCCGGGGAAGTTGCCAATCAGATAACTATCCTTTTGAGTTTTAATACCGATATTTCAGGTATTTTATGCTTTAAATGCAGCATTGAATTTGGGGGAGCTTTTTGCAGCCATCTGTTTGGTGATCCCGGTTATGATGATGATTATGAGATTTTACAGGGTACTATGTCTGAACTGTTAAACTGGATTTCCGGCGGTATCCAGAGATCATACGTCGGTGAGCCGAGGATCGATATTTCAACACCCTCTGTTTTTATAATTGAAGAAATTTTGCCTGTTTCTCAGTCAAATGAAGAAATGACTCTAGTATGGTTTAACTATAATGGACACAGGTTTTCAATTGAAATAATGCTTGATGAAGATAAAAAGACCTATTAATCTTTCTTAACCGGGCGTGGAAGATAATCCGTTAAAATGTTACCCATAGCTTTAAAAATATTATCCCGTATATCGCCATGTTCTTCTACCAGTTTTGATATTGTATCGCGCATTGCCCGTCGTTTTGATTTTTCTCCATAATCACATGTGCATACAAGACGGCTTATTCCAAGTTCCTCGATAAATTCTATAATTTCATGTTCTTTTACAAGGGCAAGCGGACGGATGATTTTTTGGGGATATTTTTCATACTGCATGGCAGGCATCATGGTTGAAAGCTCCGCTTTAAAAATCATGTTCATAAAAAATGTTTCCAGGATATCGTCCATGTGATGGCCAAAGGCAATCTTGTTAAAGTTGTGTTTTTGAGCATATTTTAGAAGTTCATGTCTCCGCTGAGTTGAACACCAGTAACAATTCATCTTTTTTTCGGGTTTCAGACGTTTTAAAACGGAAATATTCAGGATTTCGTAATCAACTCCCCATTTTTTTAATAAATACTCGACTTTTGATTTATTTTCATCTTTATTAACGTCAGTTTGTATATGGATTGCTTTAATGTGAAAAGGGAAGGGTAGCCCTTTTTGCTGAAGCATCAGGTGATGGAGAAGGGTCATTGAATCCTTGCCTCCGGATACCGCAACCAGGACTCTGTCCCCTTTGTTTATAAGATTGTAATCAAAAATGGCAGTTGCCATTCTTCTTGATATTTTTCGTTTAATTTTAGACATTGATCTTCCTGTTGACTTATAGTCTTTTTTGAGTTTTTATCAATTCCCACCTAACCCTTCCCTGGAAGGGAAGCGTTATCAGCTAAATTACATTTATAATGTTTTATTAACCATTATAAATGTAAAATTTAATTTTTTCTTACGTAAATTTCAAATAACATGCTATTATCATAAAAAATAGCGGCATTATTTACATGGAATTATAAGTAGTATTAAAATATTCTTTGATAGATATAGAAAAATTATTATGTAGCAGTTCTCCATTCCCTCTAAGGGAAGGGAGATAGAGGGTTAGGTAAATAGGGAGTTAATTATGAAAAAAGCAAAAATTATCTTTATAATAAGCATCGTATTATTCTCAAACAGCTGGATAAGGGTTTTTTGGCAGACATTGACAAAAGTGCCGCCGGCCCAAAATATGACGTATCAGACGGGAAACGGTGCCAAGTGGCTGGATAAGGGTTATCCGCATACAAGATATCCCCGAATTATTGATGGTAATTCCGTGTGGATATATGCCATGTATGAAAAGGATACAGGTGGTAAAAAATCAGGATTTATACGTTTTGATCTTAAAAGCGGAATTGCGCAAATGAGATGGCAGTTTCCCGGTAAAAGCCGTTATGGAAGTATATTGGGAGTTGCAAAACATAAGAACGGGGAGATAGCTGTACTATGGAATGAACATATGGGAAAGGTCCGGGTGGATATTATGCTTCTGCGCGGAGGGCTGAAGAGTCTCGGATTTGTACCGGTTAAAAAACCCAATATGAGTTTCATAGGGTTTGACTGGGTGAATGGGCGGATCGAAGTTGCTCAAGGCGATTATAAACAACGAAGTACTTATATTTATCGCAATACTAAAAAAGACAGTTGGTCAGAGCGTAGTATCTCATGGGCGGGACACTACAATTTCAGGACTATGCCGACACTTGCCATGTATAATAAGGGAAAATGGGAAACTATTTTTACTCAATGGGAATTGAAAAAAAGAAATGAGTTTTACTCTGCTTCAGTTTTCAAATACAGGCAAGGTGATAGAACATCTGAAAAAATCGGCATAGTTAAAATAAAAAGTTATAATGTACATCATCTGGTTGACGGTGCCCCGGGTAATATGATATCCGGGCTTCATTACACTAAGCAGAATTTTCAACTTAAAGATGGAAAAATAGTAAAAATTAAACCTGGAACAATTGCTTCTAAATTAAAAAAAGTTCATCTTGATACCTATAAGAGTACATTCATAATTCGTCCCGGACATCTTGAACGTCAGTTTATGTGGAAGTCTGAGTATGGCAGGAATTTAGTGATAAAGCTTGGAGTTCGTGAAATAAGATTAATGTTTAAACGTTCATCAAAGGCCCGCAACGTGAGAAGAGCGCTTTTTCTTTCAAATAGCGGTAAACCTGTGGTTGGTCCTGTAGTAGAGAGTTTTCGTTTCAGGGGCAGCTATCCTGTGCTTATCCCGGCGGGGGACGGAGGTGTGTGGATTTTAGGAACCTTCGGGTACTATGTAAAGGTTGATAAAAACTTAAAATGTACTGATGCTCCCGGTTTTTTGGTACGATACGCGAGGGTCATTGCGAGTTTTGGATCACGGGCCGCGCAATACGACGATTTTTATCTCGATGCTCCTTTGTTTAAAAAGCTTGCAATGCCTGTTCTGCATTTTTTGCTGCCGCTCTTATGGCTGATTATTTATGTTGTTGGTTTATTTAGCGGGAAGAATAAGGAAGATAAAAAGGTCGATTTATTCGAACGTATGCGGAATGTTTCTATAGCATATATTGTTATTTGGGTTGGATATGCTTATTGGTTCTGGAAGGTTACGATTAATTTTTAGGGGTAGGGATAGAACGCGGATTTTACGGATTGCTTGTGCTGAGCTTGTAGTGAGCAGAGTCGAACTGCGCAGTCGAAGTAAACAGATTTTCGCGGATTTTGTTTTAGGGTTTTTGAATGTACATAATCATTCTTGAGTTTCCCTTCCCTGCGATAGCGAATGAGGGAAGGGATAGGGATAGGGTTAGGTTGGAACAAAGGAAAATTAATCAAAAAATTATGATACTTGTGAGGCTTATTTATTTCAGGATATTCTTTTAAGTTTGTTTTTCGCCAAGCCGCAAAGGAAGAGGTTCAGAATTTTTATTTGATATGAAGTGAATTTATTAGGGTTTGCTAAAGTAAATATAAAATATAACCATTCATGAAAATTCACATTTTTGCGATATGTTTTATAATGAAGTAAACAAGGTGCTAAAAAATGTACAAGTATTTCTTAATTATAGTAATATTTATTCTTTCATCCTGTTGTATACCAGATGAAGATAGTTATTCAGTGTTTACATCTGTTCGTAACGATACTCTTTTCAAAATAAGAATTACTGAGATTGAAGGTTATTGTTTATTCGTTAGCGAGGATGATATAACCATTATCGATCCTTTATCTTCTGAAACTATTATCTGTGATTCAGGATGTGTTTATAAGGCTTATTTGAATGATACACTTTTATCTACATTCGAACTTTATACTGATATTAGCATTACTTGGATAATTGATTGAATTGTTATAACTTACGATTTTGCAAATTCCAAAAGGGGTTGATAATCAAATTTATCTGCCGTATAGAGCGCTTGTAAATATCGATTTCTGTTGTCTGAAGAACTCGTTAGTTCCTTGCTGCCCCAGGTGAACGGGGATTTAGAAAAAACATTTTGCAGCATCAGGTCCGCCATTAATCTGGCATGTCTGCCGTTGCCGTTAATAAATGGGTGTATGGAAACAAGCATATGATGAAATCGGACAGCAATTTCATCTTCGGGATAAGTTTTTTCCTTTATCCGGAAACGGATAGTATCACAAAGATTTTTTAAATTTGTAGGAATGCTATGCCAGGGATCACCAATATTTTTTTGACTTTGTCTGAATTTGCCTGCCCATTTCCATACTCTGTCAAACATTCTTTTATGGACTTGCTTGATGAAACTTTCATTTAATATGTTTTTTGGTTTATGTTCTTCATACCAGACAATGGCTTCACTAATGTTTTCCTGCTCCCAGCGGTTGAGTTCACGCTGGTTGGTAATGTGAGTCAATAACAAGTCTTCAATTTCATTTGAATCAAGAGGTGTTGCTCCGGGTGGATAATTAAACTGCATCATTTTCATCCCACAGCGATTTAGGCATTATGTTAATTATTTCTTCAATTTCTTCTTTTAATGCGTCTTCCTTATCTTTCTCGCTGAGCTGCTGGTTTTCAAGGGACATGGTTTGGTTGACCCGGTTAAAGCGTCTTTTGGCAACTAATTCGGCTCTGTTGCCGATTGTCTGTTTTAGGCTTGTTTGTGGGATAAAACCGCAAACAAATACGCAGTCAAGGGCTTCTGCCACCCGGTGCATTGTTTTGATTGTTATTTTTCCTTCGATTTCATCCTGTTCAATGCGTGTTATTCTTTGCTTACTTGACTTGAGCCGTGAAGCAAGCTGTGAGCCTGTCATACCCAGCGCTTCACGGATAGCACGTACCCACCCCTTTGTTGGAGGTGTGGCTGTTTTTAGGGCATCAAATCTATTCAGGCTTTTATCCAGTTGTTCAATTATCAGTTTTTTATCTCTTGGACGCATACTGGACTCCTTCGTAATTTAAAAACAGATAGATTTTGTTCAAATACTTACTATAGACTATATCGGCTATAAGTACATAAATATATAGACATAGCATAAATAAAAGTCAATCTTATTATGTACTAATATAGGATAGAATCCCGATAAATTGGGCGGCTGACTAGACGAATTTTCGCAGATTTTGTTTTAAGGGAATTTACAAAATAATCCAAGTTTTGGAAGTCGTTGTTGGGGCAATGCTATACGCCCTTACTTGAATGTACATTATCATTCTTGAGTTTCCCTTCCCTGCGAGGGAAGGGATAGGGTTAGGTTGGAACAAAGGAAAATCAATCAAAAAATTATGATACTTGTGAGGCTTATTTATTTCATAATAAGTTTTTTCCTTTATCCAGGAATGGTATGTATCACGCGGATTTTGTTTTTGTGGAAAGAAGAATAGGTCTATGTATTGCAAAAGGGGAATTATAACAATTCCTGCCATTTTATCATTTATTAAGTTTGACAAAGAATCATTTCGGCTTATATACTATCGTTATTCTACTATTTTGTAATGTTAGTGAAGGTGTAATGGAAACTAATAATCAGACTGTCCGTGAGATTACTGTTATAATTATTGATGATAATGATCAGACACGCACCAGGTTTGCAGAATTACTTGAGAGGATTAATTTCCGCATTGTCTGGAAGCAAGAAATAAAAGAAGCAATAGCCTACATCATGCAAAATAAGCCGGATGTAATTCTTTTAAATGCGAAGCATAGTCAGTTTAATAGTTATGCCCTGGCGCAAAAAATAAAAAATAACGAAACAATAAGAAATATATCTCTTATCATGATTGAGGCAAACAGTGAACGACTGGATGGTCACCCTGAAATACAGAAATGTGTTGATGAGTTTATCCACCCGGAGGCGAGTGAGGCAGAAGTACTTAAAAGGGTCCAGACATCAGTATCACTTATGGGATTACGTACTAAGTCTTTGAATTTTGAAGAGAGAGTCAAGCAGGAAGTAACTAAACAGATACAGCTGCTGCAGGCACCCCAGGAAAACAAGCAGAGCCATGCCCGTGATATAATTCACCGTCTTTGTATGGTAGCGGAATATAAAGATGAGGATCCGGCACCGCATATCTACAGAATAATGAATATCTCGTCAATCATAGCAAAGAAGTTAGGGTATAATGATGAAGATGTGGAGCGTATATCTTTTGCCAGTCTTTTACATGACATAGGTAAGATTGGTATACCGGATCATATACTGGTTAAAAAGGGGCCGCTTAATGGTGCTGAAAGGAGGGTGATTGAACAGCATACCAATATCGGTTCGCGTATTTTAAGCGGAGTGCATGATCCTGTTTTAAAAACTGCGGCTGTAATAGCACTAAGCCACCATGAACGCTGGGATGGCCACGGGTACCCTAAAAAACTAAAAGGCACAGATATACCTATTGAAGGTCGTATAATAGGACTAGCGGATGCTTTTGATATTATAACCAGTAATAAAAACTATAAAACGGCGCTGCCTCTTGATCGGGCTTTCAGTATGGTAAAATCCGCTAAACGTAAACAGTTTGATCCTGATCTGGTTGATATTCTTTTGAAACTAAAGGATGAAGTAACGCAGATTAAAGAAAAATATAAAGACTATGGGGAAAGTTTACTGATTACCCATTATAATCAGATGAAAGATTGAGACTAATGGTTCCACGGGTGGCCATGAAAGCAATACTTCATTTTCCCAGAACCTTAATCACTATTTTAGTAATCGATGAGACTTGCTCCAGCATCATCGCGGGTTTGTGCATTTCACCGGGTGCAATCATGATAAAATATCCGGGAGTTAGTGTAACATACTCCCCATCACTGGAATAAAACGCGATATCTTTTTCCGGATCATAGACAGTTTCTTCACTAAATCCTTCCCCTGAAGACCAGCCGAAATTTTCTTGTCCTTTTAGCACTATATGAATATCCCAATATTTATGGTGTATTTCCCAGTCTGCGGATTCCCGGGTTTGCATGATATTTAAACTTAAATAACTGTTTTTGCCATCGATTTCATATTTACCGGGACTTTTATTCTCATATGTTTGGTTTTTTATAAATTCAAAAACCTTTTTGAATTTATCATTAAGACATGCGTATTTTTCTAAATTTTCAATTTTATCAATGACCATGATACTTCCTTTCGCTTCACTTTTCGTCTCTTGTTAAGGGTTACAAGACAAAAAGTTTTTTAAATGTTTATAAAATTATTAGAGTTCCTATTTAAAATTACACTCAACGGACTTTGTCCACTATTGAAATACTGTGATTTACTATTGTTGATTCATCATTAAAATGAAAATGGGCGATGAATTTTTTACCGCTTAAAAGTATTGGAAGCCATAACCTGTCATCTATCCACATGGAATCATAAGGAATTGCTGACAATGGATACCAATGAGGTATCATCTCATCGGTTTCCTGGGGTTCACCGATAAGGCTTGCGCTTTTATATATATGTCCTTCCAGTTCTTCATTGTTATAGTCAAAGGTAAATTCAATTCTGCCGGCCTTTTCTACTCTTTCAACATAGGCATTTGTTTCTTCCCTGATTTCTCTTAGAACTGCTTCTTCAGGAGTTTCTCCGGCTTCTATTTTTCCACCAAATCCGTTTAGGAGGCCCTTACCGAATCCGCGTTTTTTATAGCCTAATAATATTTTAGTATCTGTATGTATTATGCACAGAGTAAGTTGTTTTCTGGATGTTTTTAATGAATAGATGGCGCCCAGAGGGTCGTCTTTGCCAAATGCTAATGCTTCGTTTTTGTATTTTTTTTCTGCCGCGAGCATACAAAGAGCTGAGTCCAGAAAATCATTGATGTATTTTCTTTTTTCCTTTCCAGCAAAAAGACGGATGGGAAGTATGTTTTTTGATAAATCCATTTTGTCGCCGGT
>JAGLSM010000040.1 GCA_023135745.1 Spirochaetota bacterium
ACATTCAAATCTGTGTCAAAAAAAATAACCAAAACAAAAGTCTTTCACAAAAGCACAAAAGAAAAATTTTAAAGCCGGATTTTCTTTTTTAGGGTTTATGAGTTTACTTCAAGTTATAAATATTCGTACTCTTATCAACCCTCTGCGAACTCATCTTTCTCTGCGGTTTAATATAAAAATACAAGATGTTTCTAACCGCGGAAATAAAATTCTAATCCCGTAAATCCAACAAAGTCTCTGAAAAACAAAATCCGGAAAAATTCCGATATACTTACACCAAACCCAATCCCGCAAAACCCCTTAAATCCATCAAAAATCCTTTGTGCCTTGTGAAAAACAAAATTCAGCAAAAACCTCTGCATCTGTATTCTATAAAAAAGAACTTTTTTTCATTATCAGTGTTTTTATTAATACAAACGTAATATCTATTTTATTATCTTTAACTCATTGTGATATTATTTATTGTGCTGTATAATGATATATACTTTGATTTTTAAGGAGTATTCAAAATGAAGAAACTAACCGGATTGATCCTGTCTGTGCTTATAATAATGTCTTTTTCATCATTTGCCGACGATGAAATCTTAAGAGGTAAAAAAATAAGAAAATTTCCGTTTTATATTTATAAAGACGCGTTTAACAGGCTGAATCACTATGCTCCAACAGGATGGATGGGGGATTACGGCGACATAAAAATCAATCAGAAATTTTCAAAATTTAAGTATAAAGACACCCACTGTATGAAGGTAAGCTATTCTGCCAAAAGAAAACAGGGCGCAGGCTGGGGCGGCATTTATTGGCAGAATCCTCCAAACAATTGGGGAACTCAAAAAGGCGGCTATGACCTCAGGGGAGCAACAAAAGTAATTTTCTTTGCAAGAGGGCATAAAGGCAGAGAAACTATTGAATTTAAAGTCGGCGGAATTACAGGACAGTACTCTGACAGTTCTTCAGCTACAAGCGGAATTATTGAATTAAAAGCACGATGGAAAAGATATGTAATAAGCCTTAAAAGCATGGACCTTAGTTATATCGGCGCCGGATTTTGCGAAATATTTGCCGCTCACGCGAATCCTGAAGGTGCTGTTTTTTACCTTGATAAAATACGATACGAAAGATAGGAATGTACTAATGACAAAGCTTTTCAAATTTATTATTTTTTTCATGCTGATTGCAGGTACCGCACTTGGATACAAAATTGAAATTACCCGGACTACGAATAACGGATGGGTTTTACTCAATGAAAAAGACAAACCTTTTTTAGTTAGAGGAGTCTGCTATTCCCCAATACCGGTCGGAAAGGCCACATGGTCGTACGATCTGTCTATGGACACAAATAAACCTTGGCTTTTCGATGGTGTTTTAATGAAAAAACTGGGCGTTAATGCAATAAGACTGTATAATCCGGGAACAAATTCTGAAGCAGTAAAAAACATCATTTCAACTATGTATGAAAAATTCGGGATTTATACCGTGTTCACCCTTCCTTTACAGATAGCAAGAGCTGATTTTTCTTCTGATCAGTACAAGACCAAAACCAGAAACGCTATTCTTAAAACAGTAAAAACCTATAAAGATACTCAGGGATTACTTGTATGGCTTATCGGAAATGAAATTGACTATTTTTTTACAGATGACAAGGCTGTATGGGAAACTCCAGTCATGAAAACAAATAAAAAGTTAACAGCTTATAATCGTTCCAGAATAAGGGCTAGGGTTGTATTTGACTATGTTCATTCTCTGGCTCAGGATATTCAAGCCATTGATTCAAATCATCCTGTTGGAATGAGTCTGGGAAAACTGGACTATTTCAGTCTGATAAGGGATACCATTTATCCCGATCTTGGTTTTCTCGGCTTAAATGCTTATATGGGACGAAATTTTTCCAGCACATGGAGCCGTTCAAGACCTACTGACAAACCGATACTGATCACAGAGTTTGGATACGATGCATTCAATACAAAGAAAAATAAGGAAGATGAAAAGGACCAGGAGAAATATATACTAAGCCAATGGAAAGATATATATAAACATTCATACAAATATCAAAGACTTACCATAGCAACATGTCTTGGAGGACTTATCTTCGAATGGAACGACGAATGGTGGAAACATGATGCCGGAAAAGCTTCAATTCACGATACCGAAGGCAGCTGGATTAACGCGGCATGGAGAGACTTTATGCCGAACGGCACGAGCAATGTTCAGGAAGAATGGTTTGGTATTTGTCGTATCATAACAAACACCAACATTCAATTCAGCCGTCAGCCGAGATCCATATATTATTCTCTTCAAAAACTCTGGAACCCGGTTGTGCTGATTCAGACAAATACGAATAATTTAAATCTTGTTAAAAATACAAATTCACTGAAGAATTTAACGGTTACCAACTCAGTTAAAACAAATTCCAGGTAAGTTTAGCATAAAAAAACAGCCTCTAGTCACTATCATATATAGAGGCTGTTAAATTATATCTAAACTTTTTAATTATTTAGTTTCAGCAAAATTCTGTTGAACTTGTTGTGAACAAATTCCCAGAACTTGTTTTTTACCGGAACCATCCGGTCAGTAAAATATAGATCATTTAAATAAATTGTTACACCATCTCCATTGAGTTTTCTTGAAAAAAACACGCCGAAACCAGAAACTATATTATGCATTTCATACGCGGAAACATCCATTTTGTAAAGCTTCCAGTATTTAGTAAGTTCTATTGATCCTGAAGAAATTGAATTACTATCTCCATATCTTCCGGAAGCACCGCCAATTTTAAAATTAATTATTTCTCCGCCATTTTTTCCTCTCGCATAAAAATAAAAATTACGAGCTGTGGAGAAATCAAAACCACCTTTTTTATTATTACCCCAATTCATTGCAGGGTATTGCCAGAATAAACCGGCCCAACCCTCTGATTTAGCACGTCCTGATGATTTATAAGAGATAATCATTGTTTTTTTGGAAGAAAGAGGTTCATTTCTCCTTAGTATATGCATATCGGATACATCCCCTATAGTTCCTGTAGGAGCATAATAGAAGTGGTATTGTGCGCTGGAATAAACATATAAGGGGTATTTAGAAGGCTTTCTTCCAGTGAATCTTTTTGTGTCTTTAAAAGTACATGACGAAAATAGGAGAAGTACAACACTGAAAATAATGATCTTTTTCACAATTCAACCTGTCCTTTAAGTTATTTAGTTCTAAACAAATTGCTTAACTGCAGGTAATTTCTAGCAAAGATTCTATTGATTATACGATTATAGTATAGGTTGTTTTTATCTGCTTTTCAATCTCAAAGTTTAGATAAAAATTTTCACTCCTGAAACACATTTATTTTATAGAGGTTACCGTAGTGAATAGAGTTCTTTTTCCATAAAAATGGGACATTTTGCATGCAATTACATAAAATCCATGAAAAAAATTAAAATTTTTGGAACTTTTTCTTCTTTAGATAATCTTAATTAATAGAAAGAATAAATTATAATACAGGAGATTACAATGAATTATCATTTTAAAATCAGCAAAAAAGAAAAAAGATTATGTGCTGATTGTATTGAACTTGAAAATATTTACCTTGAAGCCGAGAATAAGGAAGACTTAATAGACTTTGCATCCGGTATTTTAACTATGTCTATAGAAGACACCAATAATTCAAACGAAATCATGCCATTACCGGATGACTCTATAGAAGAAGCAGAAAATATTCTTCAAGTTAAGGTCGATCCTGAAGTGGCGTTTGGATATTATTTACGAATGATTCGCCTCAAAAATAATTTAACTGTAAATAAAGCGGCACAGATGATGAAATTCAAAGATATAAGAACTTACAGCATACTTGAATCATCCAAAAAATCAAATCCTCAGCTAACTGTATTGGATAAGATAAAATCTGTGTTTCCGGAATTTAATCTTAATATACTGGTTTAATATTTTATTTGTTATAATTAACACTCATCAATATTGACGAATGTTTTTTGTTGGAATATAGTAGTAATATAAAAAGAAAAGGCAATAACTAGCCGAGAATTAAATATTGATACTAAGTTCCTGACATTTTATAATTGGAGATATTGTAATAGTGAAAAGTTTAACATTATTCTCAGTTCTTATGCTTACTATTTTATCTTCATGCGGTAAGGTAATCGAAGTACGCGATATAACAAAAACAATTTTATTGCTTCGTAATAAACAGACAGGTCTTCCTCCAAGTCATTACGGGCATGCGGGATATGAAAAGATATTATTCAGCTACGATCTTGCCTCAATCGCAATGATCCTTCATGCTGCCGGTCACAAAAAAGAAGCTGAAAAAATGATGGATTATATTGTAAAAAGGTTTAACCTTCCTGCCAGAAGAATTCTAAATCTTATGGACGCGAATAACTCTCTTGGTATCCTTAAAATGTTCCGCCCGGGAAATCACACAGGAAAACACGTAAAAACTATTATAAATGCTATGAGATATGATAATACAAGCTCTACAGGGCTGGGATATCTTGAATACTACACAACTCCCGGACCTATGTCATTTTTTATCATGGCTCTATTAAACATCAATACAAAAAAATACCTGAACATTGCTGTTGAAATGGGGAAATCTCTGCTCTCAATGCAGGATACTGAGGGAGGAGTCAGGGACGGAGACCGCGTGCCTGATGCAGTCAACACTGAACCTCATTCTGATGCCTACTCGGCTTTTATTATGCTGTATAGTGTAACAACAAACAAACTCTGGCTGAATGCCGCGAATAAGGCTTTTTCCTGGTTTAAAAAATATGTATACCTGCCTGATAAGGGAATTATCCATCAGGGTTCAACAAGGGGTAGTCCAAATAAAATTTTCGCGACAGACGCGTATTCGTGGGTTATGGCGGGAGCGCTTGGAGATAAACTTAAATTAAGCGCGCTTAAGAAGCTTACAGACAACATGTTAAAAAAATCCCTTGTTAAAATTACTCTCAAGCTTCCTGACAATTCCAGGAAAACAATAATTCTAGTCGATTTTACTGACCCTCTGGACAAGAAGAGTCTATTAAAACGCCGGGGATTTCATCCCCTGGGTTCAATGGAATGGGCCGGAGGTGTAATCCTCGCCCTTCAGAAAAATGCTGTGCGTTTCTGGAACGATAGCAGGAAGGGTCTCGCAAAACTCTATAAGGGCTGCGCTCAAATACTGTTGAGAGAAGTCTTTAAGGGATTCTACCTTGTTCCTGAACTCAAAGATGGAGCTCTTTCCTTTTACGCGACCGGTCAGGGAGTCAATGTCGGGCATGGATGGAGAACCCCATATTATTTTATTAAAGACATAACCGGGAATACTCTAACCAGTGGAGGAAGTCTTATTAGTTCCTGGCCTGTATTCCCTAAATTGCGCTATAATCCATTTATATATAAAGATCCTTATAAAAAACTCTACGACTTGATAGAAATTGACGGAACAGACAGAGATAGAGCTGAAAAGTATATCAAAAAAATTCTTCAGGGACGTTCATACACAGAGAAACATCCAAATTTTCTTCCTAAGGTAGAAATGCAGCATCTCAATATCAATCTCTGGAGAGCCTTTAACAAGGCTCAGTATGCTTCTACCAATAACAAGCCTCGTATAGCTAAGTCCTACTTCAAGATGGTAATACATTGGGCATCTATTATTGTATCAGAAAAAACATGGATGAAAAAAGCCATTGAACAAAACAAACTCAAACAAAGAATAATAGGCGGAATCATCTGGTATCCATGGGGGCAGGTCGTAAAAAACAACAATCTGATATTACACTCGGAAATTCTGCGCTATCCCATGCTCAATGAAATGGCTATAGCCATGTGGGGTCTTGCCGTAGCCCACAACGAAATCGGGCAGACAAAGAAAGCCAAGTACTGGATTAAAAGAATAATTAAGGATATTCCACTGCACCAAATACCTGCCATGGATGATAGAAACAAAAACCTGATAAAAGGTTACTGGAACGCTATTTATTCATGGGAAACAATTATTCCGCACAAACCCTTTAAAAAAAGAATAAAAAAGCTTTATTTTAAGGTTTTAAAAGAATTAAGACTCGGCTTACAAAAACCAGTAATGGTTCATATGCCGTATGATTCCGAAAAAAAGATGTTTAATTAACAATATAAACACAAAAGCCCGCGTAAGCGGGCTTTTGTGACTTAATTTTTATACTTAAATTGTATTGTAATAATTCTACTTATTCCAGAGTTCCTTATAAACGTAGAATGCTTTTCTTGGGATTCTCAGGAAAGGACTTGCTGTTCCTTTACCCTGACCGAACATACCAAACCACTCTTCATAACTAAGACCGTCTATACCTGAAAGAGGAAAGGATGATTCTATATCATGATATTTCGCGACAGCTGCTCTATTCTTAATCCTGTGAGTCCTTGTACCTTCATGTTTCCACCATTCATCCAGGAATTCGAATGCAACTCCTCCAATTGAGTTTCCTACTCCATAATGATTCGCGCTGTGATAAACTATGTCCTGCCAGCTTCTCTTGTGGTAAAGAGCCTGATAATCTTCAGCAACTTTCCTGGAATGCCATTGTGTATAGGCGCCTATTCCGTATTCTGTTATAATAACAGGCAGACCCGTCATTTTTTTTACTGCTTCATAAAAACTGCTGCCGAATCCTCTATAATCCCTGTAGGTATTTGCTCCATAAACATCAACATCCTTACAGTATTTTGCAAAATAATTCAGAAATCCCTGGTCTCCGTTAGAATGAGCAATAGGTCTCTTTAAAGAGTCAGCCTTTCTTATAATTTTCGCGACCTTATTTACAAACTTGTAATAAACACCCGGTATTTTATGAGCATTATTGGCAACCGGAAAGTTATTTTCGTTTCCTATCATCCACATTAGAACATAGGGTTGGTTTTTATGAACATCGAGAAGTTTTTTGACAGAAGCAAGCATCCTCTTTCTGTGAACAGGATTTTTATAATTCGTACCCTTTTCCCATGAAGCTCCGGAACCTATACCGTACATACCCAACAGATCACCTATTATAAACCGCATACCATGTTCTTTGTAAAGTTTCATTAGAATTTCAGGTTTAGCTGATGGTCCATGATGATATAAACGGATAACGTTAACACCCATTTCTTTCATCAGCTTAATATCGCTGGTCATTGGTTCGTCAGCATCCCTCTTTCCATTTCTATTTCTATCTATGAAGGATTCATACAAACCATCTATTACACCGTTTTTGTTGGAATCATCAGTAAAACAGTCAACATTCATCATTCTTTTGCCATCAGGGTAGAAACCAATCTTTGTCGGCTGATACGCGATGGCCTTGATTAGTGTAGGTTTGCCCTTGATATAGTACTGCCAATGCCCGTTTTTATACTGAATAAGCTTTGAATCACCCAGACCTATACTCTTTTTTATTTTCCTCTTAATGCCAATAGTGTCTTTATAATCCCTGGTTTTTGCTTTTATAAACCTGCCGGGATTGAACACTAGCTTGTCATTGGTTAAAGTTTTATCATACGCGTATTGATTAAATGCAGATGATCCGATAAGACGGAACCGTTTTCCTGTTTTCCTGCGCAGTAACCAGAAGATCTTGTCTCTGGATACTGTTCCGGGATACCAGGGAGTCTGCCATTCTGTAAAAGAAAAGGTTCCGGGATAGTGCATGAACACAGCCTGATAGGCTTTTAGAGCATGAAGATTATGCCCGCTGTTCTCAAGAGCATTAGCTATATAAAACTGTTTAACACCGGACGCTTCGGAAGCAACAATCCACCTGTAGAATCCCAATTTTGGGTATCTCATAAAGATTTTATCCCAATGATTGATACCAAAGACTCCGGTCTTTTTTAGAATTCTGAATTCAGGGTAACGTTTAATTGCGCTCCAGTTTGGGAAAATCCCGTCTCCAACAGCCTTTTTAAGGCCTCTTATGTCTTTAATTTTATATTTATATTTTTTAGTTCCGGGATTCTTGATTTTCCCATACTTAGTATAATCAACAGGACCGTCAAATCCGGTTTTTTTAATTTTGAGTTTTGATTTTGCAATCCACAATACGATTTTCTTATTTTTTGCGCTTAGCTGCTTGAATTTTTTAACGTATTGGTACTTAATGTTTTTTATATCAACATGAGGCTTATTTAGAACCGCCTCATTTTTATAGCCTTCAAATAAGGCTGATTGGGTAACGACAGTTCCAACAAAAACCGCGAAAAATAAACTTAAAATGACCCGGACGTTGCGCATCCATCTCTCCTTGCTGAAAATATTTTTTTTACAGGATTTTGCCCTCTATACTATATAACACATTTTATTGGTGTGGATCAACAGACGCCCTCAGCATAATCAAAACATGTTTTTAATTTAGTAAATCCCGGTTGCTGCCACCTGACTTTTAACTTTTACTGAAGTTTTTTGTATTTTTTGTATTAATTTGATTGTTGGATTAAATATAACAAGATAACCTGATAAAAGATAATAGAATATTGTTGTAGAGGTTTGTCATGTAGGGGGCGGTCGCGACCGCCCCCTACATGACAATGCAACAAACCCCCACTATGCTCAATAAACATAATATTGTTTAATTCTTGACAAATATTTTATCAACAGTATTCTTTTAAAGTTAATGAAAAATAAATTACCTCAAAATTTTAGAAAACTTGATATAGAAGAACGGCGCAGACAGCTGGTTCTCAATTACGGCCTTACTCCGGATGATACTCGTTCAATTTACGGAGGTAAAAGCTGGGATGAACTCTGCGATCTCATGATTGAATCCGCTATCGGTGTATTTCCTGTCCCATTAGGTGTTGCCACCGGATTTATTATTAATGAAAAACCTTACAATATTCCAATGGCAACAGAAGAACCTTCCGTTATTGCAGCTGCATCTCATGGTGCCAGGATCGTATCTTCAGGCGGAGGCTTTAAAACATGGTCTTCAGATCCCATTATGACAGCCCAGATATACCTTCAGAATGTTCCAAAAAACCACGAAAAAAAAATACTAAAAGAAACAAATATCATTGAAGAAAGAATAAACGAACTCCTGCCGGGTTTAAAAAAAAGAGGCGGTGGATTCAGGGGTATAGATGTCAAGAGACTATCCAGGACAAAATTGGTTCGTGTTCATATTCACAAGGATGTTAGAGACGCAATGGGCGCGAATATGCTGAATACAGCTGCAGAGGGTATCCGGGAACTCCTTGAAAAGATATCAGGCGGAAAGTCTCTAATGGCTATTTTAACGAATGCTTCACCCAAGCGGTTGGTAGGGGCATCATTCAACATACCGACACGTTATCTAAAAAAGGGAAGTATAAGCGGAAAAGAAGCGGCAAAGAGGATTGAACTTGCTTCAAAACTTGCCTTTGAAGATCCCGCCCGCGCGGCAACTCATAATAAAGGCATTCTTAACGGTATTGTAGCTTTGACCCTTGCTACAGGCAACGATACCAGAGGAATTGAAGCCGCCGCGCACAGCTATGCTGTAAAAAAGGGCCATTACAGCTCGCTTAGCACATTTAAAAGAAAGGGCGAATTCTTAAAAGGTTCTCTTGAACTTCCAATTCCAATTGGTACTGTAGGAGGAGCTATCGGGCTTCACCCGTCAAGCAAAACTTCCTTAAAAATTTTGAGAAACCCTGATGCTTTAATGCTTTCCCAAATTGCCGCAGCCCTGGGTCTTGCCCAAAATCTGGCAGCTGTTCTAGCCTTAACCGGAGAAGGTATTCAGGCCGGACACATGAGACTTCACGCGAGCCGTGTTGCATACATGGCCGGAGCCAGACATCGTGACGTCAAGTCCCTTGCTCAAAAACTGGTCGAAGTAAAAAATTACAGTCTTACATTTGCGAAAGAAATCC
>JAGLSM010000400.1 GCA_023135745.1 Spirochaetota bacterium
AACAGGGCCTTTTCAAATAATCCCAAGCTGTTAACGCCAATAGATATAATTGCCAATCATGTAAAAATTTGGCTCAAAAAATATAAGATAGATGTACTATTAAACTTACATGAGGGGTGGCTGAAATTTAAGGATGACTGGAATGAGTTGGGCCAGTGCATTATGCTTGATGACCCGTCTTTAATGCCTCTTTGCAGGCGTGTTACAAAGAGGATAAATAAAAGGATACTTCCTGCCAACAAATTTCTTGTTGCTTATAAACCAATGAAGACAACCCTTACATTTTATGGTTTTACTGCGGGCGTTAAATCTATTGGAATTGAAATTTCAAGAAATCTTCCAATGTACAGGAAGATAATATATCAAAAAATAGTTGTTGAAGAATTCCTCAAAGAGTATGGAATAAAACTCTATAGAGGAAGATAGAAATCAGGTATTTTTTTTAGCTTTATCCCAGATCTTATCCATTTCTTCCAGAGATATGTCAGAAAGGTGAATCCCTTTTTCACTAAAAAACTTTTCAAGATAAGTAAACCGTCTTGAAAATTTGTTGTTTGCTCTTATTAGAGAGGTTTCAGGTTCAATCTCCATGTGCCGCGCGAAATTTACAATCGAAAAGAGCAGGTCTCCAATTTCTTCATTAAGATTATCCATATCATCTTTTAAAACAGCTTCACGAATCTCTTCAAATTCTTCCCTGATTTTTTCAAAAACATCTTCCTTTTTATCCCAGTCAAAACCAACCCCAGCGGCTTTGTGCTGGAGTTTATATGCTTTTGTAAGAGAGGGGAGAGTTTTGGGTACGCCGTCGAGTATTGACTCTCTTTTTAACTTATCAGTTTCAGAGGATTTGATTTTTTCCCAATTTGAGAGTATTTCATCAACACCGCTGACATCAAGGTTGTCAAACACGTGCGGGTGTCTTGAAATCATTTTCTCATTTACGCTGTCAATCATCTGTTCAATTGTAAAGGAGCCTTTTTCTTCAAAAAGATTGACGATAAAAATTAACTGAAATAACAGGTCTCCTGATTCTTCCTTTACAGATTGATGATCATCCTCCATGATTCCTTCCAGAAGTTCGTAACATTCTTCCAATAGATGCGCCTTCATGGAATCCGCAGTCTGTTTTTTATCCCATTCACAGCCGTCAGGCGATCTTAGTTTTTTTATAGTTGATATAAGCTTTTGGAAAGCTTCGTTATTTGACATTTTGGGCCTCTAATTAAACATGGGTTAAAAATAATAATAAAATTGTAAAAAAGATCTATTCTTGTGGCAACCTAACCCTGCCGGGAATGACCATTGAGGATATGAAGCAGGGGGTTTCTAAAATAAGAAACCACGTGATTGCCCGGGTTTTTCGGGAGTTGAATCTAATTGAACAATGGGGAAGCGGTATCCGTCGAATAATTAAGGCGTCAAAAAAACTTGGTTTGCCGCCTTTGAAAATCATGGAAATTGCAATGCGGGTACGGGTAATAGTACCATTGGCAGAATCGCTTGTTCTTCCGGTTTATTCAGAGTCACCGACCCAGTTGATAAAATACATAGATAGTGAGCAAGTGAGTGAGCAAGTCAGTGTAATTTTAAAAGATTGTCAAAATAATGCAAAAAGCAAAAAGGAATTGCTGAAAACGGCAGGGCTTGCAAACGTATATTTAAATTATAAAAGGCATATTGCTCCACTCCTTGAACAGAGCCTGCTTGAAATGACTGTACCCGATAAACCAAACAGTCGTTTACAGAAATACCGCCTTACTGAAAAAGGCAGAATGTTAGTGGATAAAAGTAGAGGTAAATGATTCCAACCTAACCCTATCCCTTCCCTCGCAGGGAAGGGTAACTCAAACTTTGGATACCGTATAGTTTTGTGTGTCTAGCAGGATAATTTTATATTTTTATAGAAAAAAACGAACTTGTCGCAAATTGCGACCGGTTCAATATGATGAAACACTCCTCTTCGAGACATTATGCTTTTACAGAACAGGGAGGGGTACAATTTGTACCACCCCTTA